>DASQUF010000238.1:0-17632 GCA_035641435.1 Propionibacteriaceae bacterium
TCGCTCGCCGCGAGGGCTGGTGCTCGCTCCGCTCGCGCGTGTTCGTCGACGTCGCTCGCCGCGAGGGCTGGTGCTCGCTCCGCTCGCGCGTGTTCGTCGACGTCGCTCGCCGCGAGGGCTGGTGCTCGCTCCGCTCGCGCGTGATCACGAGGTCACGCTAGCCGGGTGGACGACCCACGGCTCGCGGGGCAGCCGGGCCGGGTCGAAGACCGGTAGCAGCTCGGCCACCGTGGCCGCGGGCGGCAGACCGAGCGAGCCGGCGATCAGGCCCAGCACCTGGACCGGCGTACGCCCCTGGGCGACCAGGTCGGCCAGGGTCACCGCGCCGTCCCGCTTGGCCAGCCGTCGGCCCCCCGGGTTCAGCGCCAGCGGCACGTGGGCATACGTCGCCACCGGATAGCCGAGCAGCCGGGCCAGGTAGGCCTGGCTCACCGCGGACGGGAGCAGGTCGTCCCCGCGTACGACCTGGTCGACCCCGGTATCGCCGTCGTCCACCACGACGGCCAGGTGGTAGGCCGCGACGCCGTCATTGCGCCGGACCACGATGTCGTCGACCGTCCCGGTGACGGTGCCGTGCAAGAGGTCGGAGATAGTCTGTTGGGCGCCGTCCGCCCGGAGCCGCAGTGCCGGGGCACGGGCCCGCCGCCGCTCGGCCCGCTGCGCCGGCGTCAGGTCGCGGCAAGTGCCCGGGTAGCGGGGCACGGCACCATGCGGGGCGCTGGCCGCCTCGGCGATCTCCCTGCGGGTGCAGAAGCACTCGAAGGTCCGCCCCGCCAGCGTGGCCAGGGCGGCGGCGTACACCTCCGTCCGCGCAGACTGGGTCAGCGTCGGTGGGTCGAAGTCCAGACCCAGGGCGGCCAGGTCGGCGGTCTGCTGATCGGCCATCCCGAGCCGCACCCGGCCGGTGTCCAGGTCCTCGATCCGCAGCAGGAACCGCCGGTCGCCGGCCCGGGCGAAGAGCCAGGCCAGCACCGCCGTACGCAGGTTGCCCAGGTGCAGCTCGCCCGTCGGACTTGGCGCGTAGCGACCCGCTCCGCGGTGACCGCTCACGTGCCTCCACCCCTGGTAGCGTGCTGACCCGAACAGATGAGGAAGTAGACCACAAGCATGACCACCCGCAAGACGGAGCGGATCCTCAACCTCACCATCTGCCTGCTGGTCGCCGACCGGTACCTGACCAAGGACCGGATCCGCGAGGCGGTCGAGGGCTACCACGACCTCTCCGATGCTGCGTTCGAGCGCACCTTCGAGCGGGACAAGGACGAGCTGCGAGCGTTGGGCGTGCCGATCGAGGTCGGGAGCTTCGACGTGCTGTTCGACGACGAGCCGGGATACCGGATCCGGCCGAGCGAGTTCTCCCTCCCGGCGATCGACCTGGACGCCGAGGAGGCGTCGGTCGTCGGGGTCGCGGCCCGCGTCTGGCAGCACGCCAGCATGGCCGACTCCACCCGTAGTGCGCTGGCGAAGCTGCGGGCGGCGGGGATCGAGCCGGACACCGCCCAGCTCTCGGCGCTGGCGCCCTCGGTGCAGGCGACCGAGCCCAGCTTCGACCTGCTGTGGAGTGCGGTGCTGGAGCGTACCCGGGTCAGCTTCACCTACCGCGACGGGGAGCGCCGCACGCTGGAGCCGTGGGGGCTGACCGCCTCCAAAGGCCGTTGGTACGTGATCGGCCACGACGTGGACCGCGACGCCACCCGGATGTTCAAGCTGTCCCGGATCGCCGACCGGCCGCGCAAGGTCTCCCGGGTCGGCGCGTACGCGGTGCCGGCCGACCTGGACCTGAGGGCGCTGGCCCGTTCGCTGGCGCCCCGCGAGCCCACCGAGACCGCGCAGCTGGCCATCCGTAAGGGCCGGGCTCCGACTCTGGTCCGGCGGGGGGAACCGGTAACCGCCAGCGTCGAGCTGCCGAGCGGCTTTGAGGCGTTCACAGTGCCGTACGGCGAAGGATGGTCGTTGGCCGAGGACATCGTCCAGCACGGGGCCGACGTCGTCGTGCTGGCTCCGGCCGAGCTGCGGGACTCGGTGGTCCGCGCGCTGCGCGCGGTCGCCCGGACCGGCCGCGCCGCGTGACTTCCCAGGCCCAGGTCCGGCGGCTGCTGAGCCTGGTTCCCTACCTTCGCGAGCACGACGGCGTCGCGATGGCCGACGTGGCGACCGCGTTCGGGATCAGTCTCAAGACGCTGCGCGAGGACCTGAGCGTGCTGTGGATGTGCGGGCTGCCCGGGCTGGCGCCGGGTGACCTGATCGACATCGACATGGATGCGGTGGACGGCGAGGGCGTCATCCACCTGAGCAACGCCGACTACCTCACCCGTCCGTTGCGGCTGTCCGCCGACGAGGCGCTGGCCTTGGTGCTCGCGCTGCGCACGCTGCGGGAGATCGCCGGGCCGGGGGAGCAGGATGCGGTGGACCGGGCCCTGAAGAAGCTGGCGGCGGCGGCCGGGAATGTGGCCGCGACCGCCCAGGCCAGCGTGGTCGTCACCGCCGGCCGCGACGACGTCCAGGCCCGGGTCAACGACGGCCTGCAGCGCGGCCGCCGGCTGGACCTGACCTACGACGTGGCGTCGCGCGCCGAGACCACCCGCCGGCTGGTCGACCCGCTGCGGGTGTTCGTCCTCGAGGGATACGGCTATCTCGAGGCGTGGTGCTACTCCGCCCAGGCCCTGCGGACCTTCCGGCTGGACCGGATCGCCGCCGTCGAGGTCACCGACACCCCGGTCGAGCCGCATGCCGTCCAGCTGAAGGACCTGTCCACCGGCTGGTTCGAGAGCCTGCAGGACGCGCCCCTGGTGACCCTGGAGCTGGAGTCGTGGGCCGCCTGGGTGGCGGAGTACTACCCGACCGAGACAGTGACCCGCCACGAGGACGGGCGGCTGACCGTCACGCTGCACGTCACCGACCCGGCCTGGTTGCGCAGCCTGCTGCTCCGGCTCGGCGGCGGAGCACGGGCGGTGTCGCCGGCCGGTGCCGGGGACTCGGCGGTCGAGGTGGCCCAGGAGGCGCTGGACCAGTACGCCGCCCTCGGCTACCTCTCCTGACTCCGCGACCCGTCGCACTTCGAGCCCTGTGGTCGCACATGCCGCCCTCGGCAGCGGGCGGGAAGTGCGAGTTGGAGGCGGTGAGTGGGATTGCCGCGGGGGACCCAGGGTGCGGGTGGGCCCTATGCTGCGAGGCGTGGTGTGGGTCTTCGTGTTCGGCGGGATCGCGTTGGTGGGGCTTGTCATGCTGATCGCGTACGCGGTCTGGCTGGCGCACAAGGCGTCCGACGTGCTGGGCGAGCTCCGGGTGCTGGCCGACCGGGGGGACCAGCTCGCGGGGCTGCTGGGCCAGATCCGGACGCCCGAGCTGGGTCCCGCCCTGCCCCGGACCGACAGCGGCCTCATAGAGGTTGAGGAGCTCGACTAGGGCGCGCCGACGTAGGATGGCAGACGATCGCCTGGCTCACCGTCCGAAAGAGGAACCATGAATCCGCTCGTTCTCGGCCTCGGCGTACCCGAGCTGCTGATCATCCTGGCTGTCGTCCTGCTCCTGTTCGGCGGCGCGCGGCTGGCCGGCATCGGCAAGAGCACCGGCCGCGCCATCAAGGAGTTCAAGGAGGAGACCAAGGGTCTCAAGGAGTCCGACCGGACGGAGACGTCCCCGACGCCGCCGCCGTCGGTGACCTCGGACACCACCTACCAGCAGCCGCCGACCGGCAGCCCCACCAGCGACCCGGCCGGCAGCGATCCCCGACGCGACGTCTGACCCTGACCACCTGACCTCGCCGTGTCCCTGACCATCAAGGGCCGGCCGATCCGCTTCAGCCTGAAGTGGCTCAAGCCGCCGCCCGCGCCTCCCGACGGCTCGATGACCCTGTTCGAGCATCTGCGGGAGCTGCGGTACCGGCTGGTCGTCGCCTCGCTGGCCATCATCGCCGCGACCATCGTGGCCGCCTTCTTCTACCAGTTCCTCCTGGAGCTGCTCACCGCGCCCTACCGCTCGGGCATCGATGACCTCAAGGAGAACAACCCGGAGGCCGTCACCGAGCTGGTGAACATCAACCTCACCTCGCCGCTCAAGCTGGCCGTCCAGGTCTGCCTGGTGGCCGGCCTCGTGCTCAGCGGCCCGGTCTGGCTCTACCAGCTGTGGGCGTTCATCGTCCCCGGGCTGCTGGCCAAGGAGAAGAAGTGGGCGCTGATCTTCATCGGTGCGGCGAGCCCGCTGTTCGCAGCCGGCGTGGCGACCGCTTACTACGTGCTGCCGAAGGCCATCGCGGTGCTGCTGAGCTTCACCGCCGAGGGCGTAGCCAACCTGCAGGACATCAACCTCTTCCTGTCCTTCATGCTGCGCCTGATGGTCGTCTTCGGCATCGCGTACCTGATCCCGCTGCTCGTACTGATGCTCAACATCGTGGGCGTGGTCACGGCCAGCCAGCTGACCAAGTACCGCACCCTGGTCATCTTCGGGACCTTCGTCTTCGGGGCGGTGGCCACCCCGTCGACCGACCCGTTCTCGATGCTGGCCCTGGCACTGCCGATGACCCTGCTGTTCCTGGCCACTGAGGCGTTGGCCCACCTCCTGGACCGGCGCAAAGCCAAGCGGATCGGAGCGATCGGCGACGAGCTGCTGGCCTCGGACAAGGCGTTGCGCGAGCTGTCGGCCGACGGCCCGCCGTCGACCAACGGACACGCGCCCGAGCGCTCGCAGACAATGCTCGAGCCGTCGTCGGAAGATCTCCGGGACGAGGACGAGCCGCCCCGGGCCCGATGAGCCGCCGGGTCCGACTGGTCGTCAACCCCTCGTCCGGGAAGGGCCGCGCCCTGGAGCAGCTGCCGGCGGTAGCGGGCTGCCTGAGCGACGGCGGCCTGGAGCTGTCCATCCAGCTCAGCCGGGACTTCGACGAGGCCCGCGCGATGGTCGAGCGGGCGGTGGCCGACGGCGTAGACGTGCTCGCCGTCATGGGCGGCGACGGGATGATGCATCTGGGCGTCAACACCGTGGCCGCCGCCCACCGAGCCGGCCAAAATCGGACCACGCTCGGCGTGATCCCGGCCGGGACCGGAAACGACCTGTGTCGCGGGATCGGCCTGGACCCGACCGATGCGCTGGCCGCCGCCCGAGTGGTGGCCGCGGGGCACACCCGGCAGGTCGACGTGACCCGGATCGGGGACACCTTCGTCGGCACCGTGCTGGCGACCGGCTTCGATGCCCTGGTCAACCGCCGCGCCAACGAGATGGTCTGGCCGCGCGGCTCGTCCCGCTACACCCTGGCGACACTGGCCGAGCTGCGGGTCTTCTCGCCACTGACCTACCGGTTGACGCTGGACGGCGAGGTCCGCCGACAGCGGGCCATGCTGGTAGCGGTCGGCAATACCGGGTACTACGGAGGCGGAATGCACATCTGCCCGCAGGCGGACCCGTTCGACGGCTGGCTGGACGTCACGATCATCCACCCGGTGGGTCGGTTCACCCTGCTGCGGCTGCTGCCGGAGATGTTCTCCGGCCGCTTCGCCCGCGATGCCTGTGTCGAGCAGCTACGGGTACGGGAGGTGAGGGTGGAGGGGCCCGGCCTGGTTGGCTTCGGGGACGGCGAGCTGATCGGCGCCGCCCCGTTCACGGCGTGCCTGACGCCCGGGATCCTGCCCATCTTCGTGCCGGCGGGTGCCTGACGTGGCAGAACCGAGTCCGGCGGAAGCGTACGCGTCCTTCCGCTCTCGCCAGTCCACGCCGGCGCTTGCCGCCTTCGCCGACGGCTACGGTTTCGCCTTCGACGACTACCAGCGGGAGGCCTGTGGTCACGTGGAGGCCGGGTCCGGTGTCCTGGTCGCGGCGCCGACCGGGGCCGGCAAGACCATCGTCGGCGAGTTCGCGGTCTTCCTCGCCCTGCAGCAGGGGCGGAAGTGCTTCTACACCACCCCGATCAAGGCATTGTCCAACCAGAAGTACGCGGACCTGGTCCGGCGGCACGGCGCGGACCAGGTCGGTCTGCTGACCGGCGACTCGTCGATCAACTCCGAGGCGCCGGTGGTGGTGATGACCACCGAGGTGCTGCGCAACATGATCTACGCCGGCTCGACCACCCTGGCCAACCTGGGCTTCGTGGTGATGGACGAGGTGCACTACCTCGCCGACCGGTTCCGTGGCGCGGTCTGGGAGGAGGTGATCATCGGCCTCGCCGAGTCGATCCAGGTGGTGGCCCTGTCGGCCACGGTGAGCAACGCCGAGGAGTTCGGCGAGTGGCTGGCCGAGGTGCGCGGGGAGATGGCCGTGGTGGTCTCCGAGCGGCGCCCGGTGCCGCTGTTCCAGCACGTGCTGGTCGGGACCCGGCTCTACGACCTGTTCGCCGATGTCGCGCCGACCGCGCGAGAGGCTCCCGGCGGCCGGAGCGACGTCAACCCGGACCTGCTCAAGGTGGCCCGCGAGGAGTCCCGGCTGGTCCGCGACGACTCCCGTCGGCCCCGGGGGGCCGGCGGCCGTGGCCGGCGCAACGTCGCCTACGGCAGCGGAGCGTACGGTGGCGCCAGCCGGGCCTCGACCGGCTCCGGACGAGACGGCGGTCGGCGGCCGCGGTCGCTCTACGGACCGAGTCGGCCCGACACGGTCGAGCTGCTGGAGCGGGCCGGGCTGTTGCCGGCGATCGTGTTCATCTTCTCGCGAGCGGGCTGCGACGGCGCGGTCCGCCAGATGCTCGGCTCCGGCCTGCGGCTGACCACCGCTGAGGAGCGGGCCGAGATCAGTGCGATCATCGCCCGGCACACCGCCGGGCTGTCGGACGCCGACCTGGTCGCGCTGGACTACGACCGGTTCACCGACGCGATGGTCCGTGGCGTCGCCGCCCATCACGCCGGGCTGCTGCCGGCCTTCAAGGAGTGCGTCGAGGAGGCCTTCGTCCGCGGCCTGATCAAAGTCGTCTTCGCTACCGAGACCCTGGCGCTGGGCATCAACATGCCGGCCCGGTCTGTCGTGCTGGAGAAGCTGGTCAAGTACAACGGGGAGACCCACGCCGACATCACGCCGGGGGAGTACACCCAGCTGACGGGGCGGGCCGGGCGTCGGGGAATCGACGTGGAGGGGCACGCGGTCGTCTGCTGGCAGCCCGGGCTGGACCCGCGGGCGGTGGCCGGGCTGGCCTCGCGGCGCACCTACCCGCTGCGGTCCTCGTTCGCGCCGACCTACAACATGGCTGTCAACCTGGTTGGCAGCGTCGGCCGGGAACGCGCGCGGACGTTGTTGGAGCAGTCCTTCGCCCAGTTCCAGTCCGACCGCTCGGTGGTCGGGGTCGCTCGGTCGCTGGCCCGGAACGCGGCGGCCATCGCGGAGAACTGGGCCAAGGCGAGCTGCGAGCGGGGCGACTTCGAGGCGTACGCCCGGCTGCGGGCCGAGATCGTCGCGCTGGAGGCAGAGGCGGCCCGCGAGCGGAGGTCCGACCGCCGGTCGGAGACCCTGCAGATCCTGCTCGGCCTGAAGCCGGGGGATATCGTCCAGGTGCCCGGCGGCCGCCGCCGGGGCTGGGTCGTGGTGATCGACCCCGGCACGCGGAGCGAGAACGAGAGCCCCCGGCCGCTGGTGCTGACCGAGGACCGCCAGGTTCGCCGGATGTCGCTGGTCGACTTCGCTGCGCCGCCCGTGGTGGCCGGGCGGATGCGGATCAGCAAGCACTTCAACGCAAAGGAGGCGGCCGCCCGGCGTACGCTGGCCGCCGCCTTCCGGTCTCGCCTGGCCGAGATCGATCTGGGTCCGACCCGGACCCGGCGAGCCGTGGCGGACGAGGACCTGGCGGCCGAGATCGCCGAACGCCGGATCGAGCTGCGGCAACACCCGTGCCACACCTGCCCGGACCGGGAGACCCATGCCCGCTGGGCGGAGCAGGCGCTACGGCTGGAGCGGGAGAACGCCCGGCTGCAGGAGCGGGTGGACACGCGGACCAACACCATCGCCAACCATTTCGACAAGATCTGCGCGGTGCTGGAGTCGCTCGGCTACCTCACCGGGCCGCTCGGCGGGCGGGTCAGCGAGCCGGGACGGATGCTGGCCCGGATCTACGCCGAGCTCGACCTGGTCGCGGCCGAGTGCATCCGGGCCGGGGTGTTCGCTGGCCTCACCGGGCCGCAGCTGGCTGCGGTCCTGGCCTCGCTGGTCTACGAGGCCCGGCGCAGCGACGAGGGAACCCGGCGTCCGCGGATGCCCGACGCCCGGTCCAGCGAGGCGATGACCGAGGTGCGGCGGATCTGGCGCGAGGTGTCGCTGGTCGAGCGGGACGCCCGGCTGCCGCGCGGCCCGGAACCGGACATCGGTTTCAGCGAGGTGGCGTACCGGTGGGCGGCCGGCCGGTCGCTGGCCGACGTGCTCGAGGACACCGAGCTGACCGCCGGCGACTTCGTCCGCTGGGTTCGCCAGGTCATCGACTTCGCAGGTCAGATCGCCGACGCCGCTGGTCCCGGCGAGCTGCGGGACGTGGCCCGTCGGATGGTGCACAGCATGCGCCGCGGGGTGGTCACCTACTCCGCCGAGGACGATGACGCCGACGACATCTCCGGTGAACAGCTGCCGTAGACCCCCACCCTTTCCGACTTGTCAGCGTCGGTCGTTGTCAGAGCGACGACTCACGCTGAAACTCGGGCGAAAGTGTCGTCAACTCGCCTGGCTGACCGTCGACATGTTGAAGTCCGGCACCCGGATCGGGGGCATCACCGTTCGGTTGAAGTAGTCGTTCCACTCCCGGCACAGGGTCAGCTCGGCCGCGCCGACCTCGGTGATCCGGCCGAGCAGCTCGACCGGCGACTCGTTCCAGCGGAAGTTGTTGACCGCGCCGACGACCACGCCGTCCTCGATCAGGTAGACACCGTCGCGGGTCAGGCCGGTGAGCAGCAGCCGCTCCGGGTCGACGTCGCGGATGTACCACAGGCAGGTCAGCAGCAGCCCGCGCTTGGTGTTGGCGATCATCTCGGTCAGGGTGGCCGTGCCGCCGCCGTCCATGATCAGGTTGTCCGCCGGCGGCGTGGGGGCCAGCCCGGTCTTGGCCGCCTGGGCCCGGTTGCGGATCAGCTCCCGCAGCACGCCCCGGTCGACCCACGTCGTCTCCGTCACCGGTGCACCGCCGTCGAAGGTCCAGGACGTCTCGTCCTCGCTGTAGACGTCGTCGACGAACGACAGCGTCTCCAGCCCCGGGTAGAGCGGGTCGGACTTCAGGGTCAGGGGCAGCGCCGCGAGCGTCTCGCCGATTCGGGTCCGGCCCTCGCCCGCGGCGAAGACGTTGCGGCCCTCCTCGGCGTTTCGGGCGTTGGCCGTCCAGTACATGTAGATAAGCATGTCGGCCACCGCCCCGGGCGGGAGCAGCACCTCGTACGCCCCGGGCGGCAGCTCGACCTGCACCTTGGCCCAGTCCAGGCGGGTGCTGGCCTCGGCGTAGGCGGCGGCGATGTCCACGTCGGCGAAGGTCCGCGTCGCCCGGCCGACCCAGGACGACGCCGTCCCGTCCGCGGTCTTGGCGTTGAGCTCGAGCCGGCCGGTCGGCTGTACCCCGCGGCGACGGAGGCCGGTGCTGCTGCCGAGGTACGTCGTGGTGACGACATGTTCGGCGAAGCCGAACAGCAGCTGCCGGTTGGCCGCGGCCTGTTCGAACGCCTCGCCCAACCCCTTCGCCACGTCGGCGAGCACGTCGATGTCGGTGGTCTCCGGCTCGGCCGTCCACTCGTCCCCGTGGGCGTAGTTCTCGACCAGCGGCATCGCGTCCTCGGCCGGCCGACCGGTCCGGGCCAGCTGCTCGGCGGCGGCCACCACGGCGGCGACCTCCGCCGCCCCCGCGATCTCCTGGCTGACGGTCCCCGCGGCGGTGCCGCCCTCGACCTCTGCGGTGGCGGTGACGGTCAGGGTCCGGCTGTGCATCTCCCCGTTGGTGGTCAGCGCGTTGTTGGCCCAGCGCAGGTTCGCCTCGGTGCGCTCGACCGCCGTCACGACACCAGGCAGGGTGGCCAGGCCCAGCGCCTGCTCGACCAGCTCCTGGACCCTCACGAGTCCTCCTCGCTGACGCTCGTCGGCCACGTTCGCGACGCTGCTGTGCTGGATGGTGAGCTCGCAAGCTCGCTCACGAGGCCCCTCCTTCCGACTGGGTGTTGAGCACGTTGACGGCGCGGAACAATGCGGTCGGACTGCCGTGGGACACCGGCGCCACCTGGCCGGGCTGGCCTTTGCCGCAGTTGAACGCCCCGCCCAGCAGGTAGGTCTCGGGGCCACCGACCGCCTCCATCGACCGCCAGAAGTCGGTGGTGGTGGCCTGGTACGCCACGTCCTTCAGCTGCCCCGCGAGCCGGCCGTTCTGGATCCGGTAGAAGCGCTGCCCGGTGAACTGGAAGTTGTAGCGCTGCATGTCGATGGACCAGGACTTGTCGCCGACGATGTAGATGCCGCGGTCCACCCCGGAGATCAGCTCCTCGGTGCTCGGCCCGTCGGATGCGGGCTGCAGCGAGACGTTGGGCATCCGCTGCATCGGGATGTGGCCGGGGGAGTCGGCGAACGCGCACCCGTTGGAGCGGCCCAGCTGCTTCTCCGCCGCCATCTGCCGGTTCAGCTGGTAGCCGACCAGGGTGCCCTCGGAGACGATGTCGAACTGCTGGGCGGCCACGCCCTCGTCGTCGTAGCCGACGGTGGCCAGACCGTGGTCGACCAGCCGGTCGCCAGTCACGTTCATCACGGGGCTGCCGTAGTGCAGCGTGCCCAGCTGGTCGAAGGTGGCGAAGGACGTTCCCGCGTACGCCGCCTCGTAGCCGAGCGCCCGGTCCAGCTCGGTGGCGTGGCCGATCGACTCGTGGATGGTCAGGAAAAGGTTCGACGGGTGGATCACCAGGTCGTAGTGGCCGGCCTCGACCGACGGCGCGGCCACCTGCTCGGCCAGGAGCTCGCCCGTCTCGGCCACCTCGGCGTCGAAGTCCCAGCCGGTGCCGGTCAGGTACTCCCAGCCGCGACCGATGGGCGGGGCGGTCGTCCGCATTGTGGCGAAGCCGTGGTCGCCGACGCTGACCGCGGTCAGCTGGGCCTGGATCCGCATCCGCTTCTGGATGGTGGACGTGCCGGCCAGACTGGCGAAGTACTTGTTCTCGGCCACGTAGGCCAGATGGGCGGTGGCGTGGCTGACCCCCGGCGTGGACAGCAGCACCTCGTTGAGCGCCAGCATCCGGCCGACCTTCTCACTCTCGTCGACCGCGAACGGGTCCACCTCGTACGCCGAGACCCAGGTCGCGTCGGGATAGGTCTCCTCCTCGGCCAGCACAACCGACGCAGGAGTCAGCGGCCGAGACACCCGGGCGGTGGCCACCGCCCGCTCGGCCAACCGGGCCGCCACGTCGGGAGTCAGCGCGATGTCGGCGGCGAAGCCCCAGACCCCGTCGTGCACCACCCGGACCGAGAGTCCGAGCACCTGCCGGTCGGCCGTGGTCTCCAGGCCGTGGTCGCGGAAGCTCCGGAAGGCCTCCCGCAGCCGCTCCACCCGCACCTCGGCATGACTGCAGCCCAGGTCCGCGGCCCGGGACAGCGCGGCGTCACTGAGCTGGGCCAGGGGTAGGGCGAGAAAGCTCGCGTCGATGTCTGGCACGGCGGCCAGCCTAAGGGGTAGCGGTGACGACCCGGCTAGGCACGACCCGTAGTCGGTCGGCCACCGGAGGGACTGGACTCCGCAACGCGGCTACGGCACGTCTTTCGCCGTCACAGTCGCCAGTTGCCCCTGGGTCGTGAGCAGGAGGGCCTTGATCCAGCGCCACGGATGCCAACGAGGGGGAGCGTCGTGCTGGACCCAGTAGCGGTAGGCGCCGGCGTGGAAGGCCTGGATCATCGCGCGGCGTTCGGAGCGGTCCGCCGGACGCGGACGGTGGTAGCCGCCGGCACGCACCAGCTGGTACCCGGCGTCCCCGGCACCATAGATCAGCACCTTCTCGGCATCCGGGTGGGGGATAACCCGCTTCCGCAATGCCCGAAAGGCCAGCCGACCGGCGGCCATCGACAGCAGGGCGACCGGGGGAGTAGGAGGGCGAGCGCACGCGGGAAGGTACCCAGTGGGATGAGGCTCAGAAAGCCGAGTGCAAGTGTCGCTCCGGCGAGTGTGGTCGTGATGGCAAGGCCGATGCGTTCCTCGAAGGTCGCGATCCGGTAACGGCTCCGGTAGAGCATGCCGATCGTGCCGAAGGCGATCTGGGCTACACAGGCGAGGACCGCGTACAACGCGACCGTGCCCCACAGCACCTCGTTGAGCCGGAAGTCATAGCGTGTACCGACAACGGCGACCGTCGCCAGCAGCCAACTCGACAGGTCCCGCAGCACACGCGCCAAACGCCGAGCAGCGGGGGTTCTCACGGCGGGGACTCCTCAGGTTGGGCATCGCCCCCGCGACGCAACTGACTCAAGTCCCCGAGCCGGTGCAGTTAGACCACAGTCTTGACGACGGAACGAGCGCTCGAAGCACATTGTCGACTCAGACCCACAGAATCGTGGCTGCAGTTCCTGTCGATCCGCGGTTGCAGAACCGTGACCAGCTACAGACCCTTGGGAACAGAACTTCGCGGATTGCTAACGACTCGAGAAGTCGTGGGTGCAGACTCTGGGGTGGACCATAGAATCCCGCCAGGGGGTTCCCATGATTCGTCACAGCGTTGTGACGGCCCGCACCGTCATCCTGGCCATTCCGGCCGCACTTCTACTCATTCTTGGGCTCGCGCCACCCGCGGCCGCCGAACCGGCAACCACCGTCAGCTACACCAGTGCGGCGAGCGCGACCCGGCTCACCGGATACGCCTTCGACACCTGCGAGGCGCCGACTACCGCGGCCATGCGGGCCTGGGTCGGCTCGCCGTACCGCGGGGTGGGCATATACATCGGCGGATCCAACCGGACGTGTCCGCAGCTCAACCTGAACGCGGCCTGGGTGCGGACCGTCGCGAAGTCCTGGCGACTGATCCCGATCTACATGGGCCGGCAGGCCCCGTGCACCTTCCGTACCCGCGGCACGAAGTTCACCGTCAGCGGTGCCTCGACGGCCGGCACGGCTGATGCGGCTGACGCCGTGACCAAGGCACGAGCCCTCGGGCTGCTGCCTGGCAGCGCGATCTACGGTGACATGGAGCACTATGACGCCACGAACACCAGCTGTCGTGACGCGGTCCGGCGCTACGTATCCTCCTGGACCCGCGAGCTGCACCGGTCTGGCTACCTGGCCGGTGTGTACGCCCACCTCAACTCGGGGGCCAAGCACTTGTCGGACTCCTACACCTCGGCCTCGTACGCCCGCCCGGACGCGATTTGGATTGCCCGGTGGGACAACAGCACGGTGCTCACCGGCTGGGCGGGGATTCCAAACTCCCGCTGGCCCAACCACCAGCGCGGCAAGCAGTACCGGGGCGACCACAATGAGACCCACGGCGGCGTGACCATCAACATCGACAGTGACCGCTTCGACGCGCCTGTCGCCACGGTGGCGTACTCCTACACCGCGACCGGCGCCACCCCGCTGAACGCCCGGTCCGGCCCCAGCACCTCCTACCCGGTGGTGGCCACCTATCCGACCGGGTCGACTCTCAAGGTTGTCTGTCAGACCCCGGGCTCGACCGTCGGCACGACGAAGGTGTGGAACAAGCTGACCAGCGGCGCGTACGTCACCGACTACTACGTGAGCACCCGATCCAACACCACCTACAGTGCGCCGGTCCCGCGCTGCACCTACCCGTACCAGGTCACCACCACCACGCTCAACGCGCGATCCGGTCCGTCGAGCAGCTACCCGATCAAGGCCACGCTTCCCGGCGGCGCGCTGGCCTGGGTGTACTGCCAGCGGGCAGGCGCGAAGGTCTCCACCACCTCGGTCTGGGACCGGATGGACAACGGGTACTACGTGACCGACTACTACCTGGCCACGCCGAGCAAGACCACGTACAGCCGGCCGATACCGCGCTGCTGACTTCGCGGCAACGGCCTAGGCTGAGGGCCGTGCCTGTCGCCGTCCGCGTGATCCCGTGCCTGGACGTGCACGCCGGCCGGGTGGTCAAAGGCGTCAACTTCGCCAACCTTCGCGACGCCGGGGACCCGGTCGAGCTCGCCGCCGCGTACGACGCCGAGGGAGCCGACGAGCTGACCTTCCTCGACATCTCAGCCTCGTCGGAGGGGCGGGCGACCATGCTCGAGGTGGTCCGCCGGACCGCCGAGACCGTGTTCATCCCGCTCACCGTGGGCGGCGGCGTGGGCTCGGTGCGCGACGTCGACGTGCTACTGCGGGCCGGGGCGGACAAGGTGGCGATCAACACCGGCGCGATCCGCCGGCCGGCGGTGATTGCCGAGATCACCCGACAGTTCGGCAACCAGGTGCTGGTCTTGTCGGTCGACGCCCGCCGCGTGCCCGGTCAGCCGTCCGGCTTCGAGGTGACCACTCACGGCGGCCGGACCGCCGCCGGTCTGGACGCGGTGGAGTGGGCACGGCGCGGGGTCGACCTCGGCGTGGGTGAGATCCTGCTCAACTCTATGGACGCAGACGGGATGACCGCGGGCTTCGACCTGGAGATGATCGCCGCGGTCCGGGCTCGGGTCGACGTGCCCCTGATCGCCTCCGGCGGTGCGGGCCGGGCGGCAGACTTCCCAGCGGCCGTGGCGGCGGGAGCCGACGCGGTGCTGGCGGCGACCGTCTTCCACTACGGGACGCTGCGGGTGGGCGAGGTCAAGGCCGCGCTGAACGCCGCGGGCTACCCGGTGCGGTCCTCGGCGACCGCCGGCGCGCGGGTGGTGGCGCGATGACCCTGGCTTGGCTGCCGTACGCCGACCCGGCCGAGGCCGAGCGCCGCCTCGGCGGTATCCCGGAGGGGATCACGGTCGACTGCTACCGCGCCGACGGCGAACCGATGCCGGACTCCATCACCGATGTGGAGTTCTACGTCCTGCCCTACATGAAGGGCGCCGAGGTGCTGGAGCGGTCCGGCGAGATGAAGAGCCTGCGGGTGATCCAGACGCTGACCGCCGGGGTGGAGAACTTCCTCCCGCACGTGCCCGACAGGGTGACCCTGTGCAACGCCGCTGGCGTGCACGACGCCAGCACCGCCGAGCTGGCGGTGGCCCTGGTGCTGGCCAGCGGTCGGCACCTCGACGAGTTCGCCCGCCAGCAGCCCGAGGGTCGCTGGGAGCCGCGGTTCGGCCGGGCCCTGGCCGACCAGCGGGTGATGATCCTCGGTTACGGCAACATCGGAGCGGCGATCGAACGCCGGCTGCAGGGGTTCGAGGTGGCCTCGATCACCCGGGTGGCCCGCCGGGCCCGGTCCGGACCGCCGGAGGTTCACGCGATCTCCGAGCTGGAGACCCTGCTGCTCGACGCCGACGTGGTCATCGTCATCGCCCCGCACACTCCAGAGACCGAGGGCCTCATCTCCGCCCCGCAGCTCGCTCTGCTGCCCGACGATGCCCTGCTGGTCAACGTGGCCCGCGGCGCTCTGGTGGACACCGACGCGCTGACCGTGGCCGCCGGGAGCGGACGGATCCGGGCTGCGCTGGACGTCACCGATCCCGAGCCGCTGCCGCCGCACCACCCGCTCTGGCGTACGCCGGGGGTGCTGATCTCCCCGCACATGGGCGGCGCCAGCACGGCCTTCTTCCCCCGGGCGGACCGCCTGGTCGCCGCCCAGCTACGCCGCTTCGCGGCCGGTGAGGAACTGGAGAACGTGATCCGATGACCGAGTCCACTGCGCCCGCCACGGCCGCACCGGAGACGGACCCGAGCTGTCTGTTCTGTCGCATCGTGGCCGGCGAGGTGCCGTCGCGGCAGATCTACGCCGACGAGCACGCCTTGGCCTTCCTCGACATCGGACCGTGGCACCGCGGCCACTCGCTGGTCGTGCCCCGCCGGCACGTCCCCGACCTGGTCACCGGAGAACCGGTCCTGTCCGAGATCGCACCGGCGATCGACGCCGTGGCCCGACTGCTGGTGCGCACGCTGGCCGCCGACGGGGTCAATTTGCTCTCCTCGACCGGCGCGGTGGCGGGGCAAGAGGTGTTCCACCTCCATGTGCACGTGGTCCCGCGCTACGCCGACGAGCCCGGGATTTCGATGCTGGTCAACCCCGACACCGTGCCGGACGGCGAGCTGGACTCGGTCTACGCGCAGGTCACCGCGGAACCGTGAGCACGGGCACCCGCAATCCCATAGCGACCACTCGTCCGCCTGCTCGCCGGGTCGGGCGGTGGCTGGTCGAGGTCGGTCCGCCCTTCCTGGTCGCCTGCCTGGTCCTCCCGCTGATCATCTCCGGCGGGTCCTTCTTCGACCCGTGGCGCCCCTCCACGATCGACCTCGAGGTCTACATCTACGCGGTCAAGGACATGCTGGCCGGCCGGGACATCTACGCCACCGTCACCCCTGGCTGGCGGCTGTACTTCATCTACCCGCCGATCGCCGCGATCCTGATGGTGCCGCTGGCGATCGGTCCGTACGTGTTCTGGCAGCTGGTCTGGACCGCCGGCCTGGTGGTCGCTCAGCAGTCCGTGCTGCGGCGCTGCGGAGTGCCGCGCGGCTGGAAGCTCGCGTTGGTCGGCATTGCCGTGGTCCTTGCTGTCGAGCCCATCCGGACCACCCTCGGCTACGGCCAGGTGAACACGATGCTGATGGCGCTGGTGGTCGCCGACCTGCTGCCGGACGCGCCGGGGGAGCGGCGCCGGATCCCACGGGGCACGCTGATCGGACTGGCCGCCGCGATCAAGCTGACCCCGGCCCTGTTCGTGGTGTTCGCCTTCCTGATCGGCCAGCGGCGGACCGCGGTGACCGCGATCGTCAGCTTCCTGGTCTGCACCGGGGTGGGGGCGGTGCTGCTCTTCGACGAGACGCTCGCGTTCTTCGGCGGCCTGGCCGGCGGGGACACCCGGACGGCGTCGCCGCTCTACGTGGGCAACCAGTCCCTGCTCGGATTCTTCGTGCGGCTCGGCGACTCCTCTCCGGCCACCACCCTGATTGGACTGGCCATCGCGGCGATCGTGGCGCTGCTCGGCACCCTGATCGCCGCCCACTGGTGGCGGCTGGGGCACCAGGCCTTCGGGGTCGCCCTCGCCGGCCTGACCACCTGCCTGGTCTCGCCGCTGTCGTGGACCCACCACTACGTCTGGATCCTGCCCTTCGCGGTGGCGCTGTTCGACCGCGGGCTCCCGCGCTGGGTGCGTTACCTCGGTGGGTTCTGGGTGGTCTGGGTCTGCGCCTGCCTGCCGCTGGCCCTGCTCCCGTACGGCGGGGCGGTGGAGCGCCAGTACAACGGGCTGCAGCAGCTGGTGGCGAACCTGGGACCACTGGTCGGCGTACTCCTGGTCGCCGGGCTGGCGGCGCACCTCGTGCTCAGCACCCGGCAGCCCACGCCGACCACGAGCCAGCCCTCGGCCATGCAGGCGGTTCAGGAGGGACCGACCCCGCCGGCGGTCGGCTAGATTGCCCGCTATGACCGTGGACACCGTTGATCCCAAACCGCGCTCCCGGGTGGTCACCGACGGCCTCGAGGCAACCGCGTCCCGCGGCATGCTGCGCGCCGTCGGCATGGGGGACGAGGACTGGGACAAGCCCCAGATCGGGGTTGCCTCGAGCTGGAACGAGATCACCCCGTGCAACCTCAGCTTGGACCGCCTGGCCCAGGCGGTGAAGGACGGGGTGCACGCGGCC
>DASQUF010000239.1:0-13077 GCA_035641435.1 Propionibacteriaceae bacterium
TCATGATCGACTCCGACCGCCACACTTTCGCACAGCGCGGGGACCTGACAATCTTCTACCCGGCGCTGCGGGCGAGTGCCTCCGCCGCGTTCAGCATGCCGGTGGTCTCGGCCTGCCAGTGCGGCTGCTGCGCCCGGTACGGACCGGTGGCGAGCGAGATGATCACGGCCGCCGCGCGCAGTCGCAGCTCGACCGGGTCCACCCGGGCGTCGAACACCGGGAGCCACAGGTTGACCAACCGGCTGAGCCCGATCGCCTGCTCCGGCGACATCCGCTGCACCGTCGACAGGTGGGCGAGCAGGCAGGCCAGGTCGTCGACCCGGCGCCCGGGCCCCACGGTGTCGATGTCCAGCACGCCGGTGACCCGTCCACCCGCGACGAACAGCTGGCCCTCGTGGAAGTCACCGTGGGTCGGTTCGTTGCCGAGTGGGATGCCGGCCAAACCGTTGGCGACCCGGCCGACCAGCCAGCTCAGCCGCCCTCCGGCCTCCGGCAGCGCGGCGGCCACCATCTCGGCGTAGCTGCCAACAGCTTCGGTCCACGGCGGCCGGCGCGGTAGACCGGCCACCGCTGGTGGCAGCGCGTCCAGCAGCGTCACCAAAGCCTCGGCGGTGCACGGCATCGGCTCGTCGAACAGGGCGTGGGCCAGCGGCCGGCCGGGAACCTGCGGCGTTACCAGGCAGAAATCGGCGGTGATCGCCGCCACCACCGGCGCCGGGAACCTCGCCGCCGTCAGCAGCCGATGCCGCTCCAGGATCGGCGCGACGGTGGGCTCGCGCAGCACTTTGATGAAGTAGACCTGGGGACCGATGGGGGTGGCAACGGTGACTTTGACCACCGCCCGTCGCCGGGGCCGGTAGCTGATCATCTCCAGCGCGACCTGCTTCGGAGTCGGCGCGCGGTCCAGCACCTGATGCTCGGCCAGCATGGCCGCCACCTCGCCGGCCGTGGCGGCGCGGCGTAGCCCCGGCAGGTCCGGGTCATCCGGGTAGAGCCAGACCGCGACCTCCCGGTCGCCGTCGCCGAACACCGTCGCCCGGTCGTCGTTGCCCCGGCGACCGCCGACCCGGGTACTGGCGCCGAGCAGCTCGTCCCGGGGCCCGGTCGGCCACTCGACGGCGGCCGCGTATGTGGCTGTGGTCGACCGGCCCGGATGGGCATCGACGTGCTGCAGCCGCCAGCTGCCCAGCCGGCCGCCGGCATGCTCCACGGCGGCCGCCAGCAGCGGCTGGACCTCGGCCGAGGTGAGCAGCGCCGACCCGTCGGCGTCGGCCACTGCGCTCAGGCCGCTCGGGACCGTCACGTCCGCATCCTCGCACGAGGACCGCCTCTGCTGAGCGCACACCAAGCGCCCGCCCGCGAGATGGCAGCATGGCGACGTGGACATTGCGCTGGACATTGCGCTGACGATCCTGGGGGTCGTCGCCACCGTGCTGGCGGTGACCGCGGTGGCCGACAGGCTCGACTTCTCCGCTCCCCTAATGCTGATCGTGGTGGGCATCGGGGCGTCGTTCATCCCGGGACTGACCCCGCCCGAGCTGACCCCCGAGCTGGTGCTGCTCGGCCTGCTGCCGCCGTTGCTCTACGCCACCGCGATCCGGACATCGGTGATCGACTTCCGGGCCAACAAGCGCGCCATCATCTCGCTGTCGGTGGTGCTGGTCGTCGTCACCGCCCTCGGGGTGGGTCTGATCACCTGGTGGCTGCTGCCGGTCGACTTCGCCGTGGCGTTCGCGCTGGGCGCGGTGGTCGCCCCGCCGGACGCCGTGGCGGCCACCTCGATCGCCCGCCGGGTGGGGCTGCCCCGGCAGCTGGTCACCATCCTGGAGGGCGAGTCCCTGGTCAACGACGCGACGGCGATCACCTGCCTCCGGGTGGCGATCGTGGCCATCGGCGGCGCGGTGTCGGCTGTCGAGGTGACCGGTGGCTTCCTGATCGCCGTCAGCGGAGGTGTGGTGGGGCTGCTGGTGGCCCTGGTCGTGATCCCGATCCGGCGCCGGGTGACCCAGCCGGTGTTCGATACCGCCCTCTCCATCATGGTGCCCTTCGCCGCGTACGTTCCGGCCGAGAAGCTGATCGAGGTCGGGGAGTTCCACGGCTCGGGCATCATCGCGGTGGTCACCGCCGGGCTGATCCTCGGTCACAAGTCACCGGCGATCCAGTCAGGCCAGTCCCGGCTCAGCGAGCGGGTCAACTGGGCGACGATCCAGTTCCTGCTGGAGAACACCGTCTTCCTGCTGATCGGGCTGCAGGCGCAACGGATCCTCAGCGAGGTGCAGCAGTCGGACCTGACCGGGAGCCAGATCACCGCATTCGTGCTGGCGGTGCTGGTCGGAGTGATCGTGATCCGGATGGTCTGGGTCGCCCTGTCCCGGGTCTTCCTGTTCCGGCACAAGTGGCAGGGCGACGGCAACGTCACACCTTGGAGTCACACCCTGGTCCTGGGGTGGGCCGGGCTGCGGGGCGTGGTCACCCTGGCCGCCGCCTTCCTGATCCCCGAGGACGTGCCGGAGCGGGAGGTGCTGATCCTGGCCGCCATGGTGGTCACGGCGGGCACCCTGCTGCTCCAGGGACTGACCCTGCCGGCGTTGGTCCGCGCGCTGAAGATCCGCGGACCGGACGCTCGGTCCGACGCCCTGCAAGCGGCGACCGTGATGACCAGCGCGGCCAACGCCGGCCTGGCCGCCCTGGACGAGCTGGTCCGGCCCACCGACGCCCCCGAGACGGTCCAGCTGCTGCGCGGCCGGATCAACGCGCGGCCCGAAGCCATGTGGGAGATGCTCGGCCGCTCCAACGCCGAGGAGACCCCGTCGGAGCTGTACCGCCGGCTGCGGCTGAAGACGCTGCAGGCCGAGCGGGACGAGGTGCTGAAGATCCGGTCCAGCGGCACCATCGACCACGACGTGGTCGAGCAGGTGCTGGCCGCCCTCGACATCGAGGAGTCGACGCTGACCATCGCCAGCCGACGCGCCGACCAGCTCGTCGAGGAGGAAGAGGAGGTCACCACGCCGGAGGCCCCGGCCGGCACCTGTGAGCACCTCCAGCACGCGCCGGCCGACATCGCGCCGAACGGGTCGGTCATCTGTCAGGACTGCGTACGCGAGGGGACGCGTACAGTGCACCTGCGGATCTGCCTCAGCTGCGGGAACGTCGGCTGCTGCGACTCCTCGCCCGGACGGCACGCCGAACGGCACGCCCATCGCGTCGACCACGCGGTGATGCGCAGCTTCGAGCCCGGCGAGTCGTGGCGCTGGTGCTACGTGGACGAGCGGATCGGGTGACCATGCGCAGCGGCACGCCGGCCGTGGCGTATCAGAACTCGTCCCGCCGGCTCTTGTTGACTAGCGAAGACGTTGGAGGTGCCGCGTGAGTGGAGGCACGGTCGAGGACAGTCTGGCGGCCCGGGCCGGTCGGCTGTTCACGCTGTACCGGGCGGGCGAGGAGGAACGGATGGGGGAGCTGGTGAAGATCCTCACCCCGATCCTCTGGCACACCGCTCGGGCCTCGCGGCTCGATGCCGCCAGCACCGAGGACGTGCTGCAGACCGTGTGGCTCACCCTGATCCGCAAGGCCGACACCATCACCGAGCCGCTGGCCGTGCTGCAGTGGATGGTCGTCAGTACCAAGCGGGAGGCCTGGCGAGTGGCTCGGGCACAGACCAAGGTCCGACCCGAGGACCTGGAGACCACCGGCACGCTGAGCAGCGACAGCGGCGAGTCGGTCGAGGACGCCGTGCTGCGCGCCACCCGGGACCACCGGCTGTGGCAGCACGTCGAGGGACTGCCCGAGCGATGCCGGGCGCTGCTCCGGGTGATCGCTTTCGCCGACCGCCCGGACTACGCCGAGCTCGCCAAGGCGCTGGGTATGCCACAGGGCAGCATCGGTCCCACCCGAGGCCGGTGTCTGGCCAAGCTGCGGCTCGCCCTCGCCGCCGACCCCAGTTGGGAGACGAGATGACCACCGCAGACGACGACCGGCTCGCCCTCGAAAATCGGCTCGCCGCCGAGCCGCTGGACCGCGAAGACCTTGCGTTGCTCAACTCCCTGCGCGCGTACTACGACGAGCACGACCCGGTGCCCGACGGGCTGGTGGAGCGAATCCAGTTCGAGCTGACCCTGGACGCCCTGAGCGCGGAGGTGGCCACCTTGACCCAGCTGGACCTGTCCAGCGCCGGGGCCCGCGGCGCGGCCACCGAATCGGTGCGCACCATCACCTTCACCAGCGAGTCGATGACCACCATGGTCACCATCACCCCCGACGGCGAGGGCTCGGTCCGGATCGACGGCTGGGCCGCGCCCGGGGCCGGCATCCGGGTGGAGATCCTGCTGGCCGACGGGACGCGCGAGACGTACGCCGACGACGACGGCCGCTTCGTCTTCGAGCAGGTGCCGACCGGGCTGGCCAAGTTCGCCCTGCATCCGGCCGACGGCGAGTCGACAACCGTGGTCAGCCCGACGATGGAGCTCTAGCCGCAGTTGTCGGTCCTGCGGCGGAGGATGGGACCGTGCTCGTGAGTGAACGGTCGGAACCGTTGGATCGGCTTCGCCGCCGGACCCTGCTGGTGCTCACGGCCGGGCAGGTCCTCGGTGGTCTCGGCCTCGGAGCGGGGCTCTCGGTCGGAGCGCTGGCGGTCAACGAGCTGGCCGGCGCGGCCTGGTCCGGGCTGGCGGCGACCGTGACGACCCTGGGGGCCGGTCTGCTGGCCGTTCCACTGGCCCGGCTGGCCGACCGGTCCGGCCGACGGATCTCGTTGAGCACAGCCGCCCTGATCGCCGCCGGCGGGGCGCTGGTCTGCCTCCTCGCGTTGGAGGTGAGCAGCGCGGTGCTGCTCTTCCTCGGACTGGGGTTGTCGGGAGCCGGGACGGCGGCGGCGCTGCAGTCGCGGTTCGCCGCCACCGACCTGGCCTCCATCCGCAGCCGCGGTCGCGATCTTTCCCTCGTCGTGTGGTCGACCACGATCGGATCGGTCAGCGGACCAAACCTGGCGGAGCCTGGGAACGTTCTCGGCGCGACCCTGGGGCTGGCGCCGTTCGCCGGCGTCTTCGTGTTCCCGTTGATTGCTCAGTGTCTCGCGGCCCTGGCCTACCTGGTCTGGATGCGACCGGATCCCCTTCTGGAGAGTCGCCGCCGGGCGCTGGAGGCGGCGCCGACGATCGCGGTGACCAGCGCCGGCTCGGGTGACCTGCGGTTGGTCCGGGTGGCGATCATCACCCTCGCCCTCAGCCACGCCACGATGATCGCGTTGATGTCCATGACGCCGGTGCATCTCGTGCACGACGGAGCGTCCCTGTCGGTGGTGGGCCTCACCCTCAGCCTGCACATCGCCGGGATGTTCGCGCTGTCGCCGGTGTTCGGGGTGCTCGCCGACCGCCTCGGCCGGCTGCCGACGATCGTCGGTGGTCAGCTGCTGCTGCTCGCGTCCGCGGTGGTCACCGCCCTCGGGTCGCACTCAACCACGACGGTGATAGTCGGGCTCAGCCTGCTCGGGCTGGGCTGGAGCGCCTCGACGGTGGCCGGCTCGGCGCTCCTCAACGATGCGGCCCCGGCCGATCGGCGGCTGGCGCTGCAGGGCCGCAGCGACCTGACTATGAACCTGGCCGGAGCTGTCGGCGGCGCTGCCGCCGGCCCGATCCTGGCCGGGCTCACGTACGCCGGGCTGGCGTGGTGCCTGCCGCTGCCGATCGTCGTCGTCCTGGTGGCGTCGGTGTTCGCCGCCCGGTCCGCGCCTCGCTCACCGCTCAGCGTCGGCGGACGGTGAAGCCCCGAAAGGCCGCTGGACGTTCGCGAAGAGGGACGACGACGGCAGCTCTCCGGGGCGCGACCGGGTGCGAGACGAGCACCATCAGCGGCCCACCAGACCGACCTTCGCGTAGACGTCGGCCAGGGTCGGACCGGCGACCGCCCGGGCCCGCTCGGCGCCGCGAGCCAGGATGGCCTCCAGCTCGGTGCGCTCCCCCATCAGCTCCAGCGTCCGCTCGCGGAAGGGGGTGACGACCTCGGTGACAGCGTCGGCGACCGCCGACTTGAGGTCGCCGTAGCCACGACCGGCGAACTTCTCCACCAGCACGTCGATGTCGGATTCGGTCAGCGCGGCCAGGATGGTCAGCAGGTTGGCCACGCCGGGCTTGTTGACCTCGTCGAAGACGATCTCCCGGCCGGAGTCGGTCACTGCCGACTTGATCTTGCGAACGTTGACCTTGGGCTCATCCAGCAGCTCGATGATCCCGGTGGGCGCGGACAACGACTTGCTCATCTTGGTCGTCGGATCGGCCAGGTCCCTGATCTTGCCGACCGACGGCACGATGTAGGGCTCGGGGACGACGAAGGTGGGGCCGTACCGGGAGTTGAACCGGGTGGCCAGGTCGCGGCTCAGCTCCAGGTGCTGACGCTGGTCCTCCCCGACCGGAACCCGGTCGGCCTGGTAGAGGAGGATGTCCGCGGCCATCAGCACCGGGTAGGTGAACAGCCCGACGTTGGTGCTCTCGGCCCCCATCTTGGCGGCCTTGTCCTTGAACTGGGTCATCCGCTGCGCCTGGCCGAAGCCGGTCAGGCAGCCGAGGATCCAGGCGAGCTGCGTGTGCTCGGGGACGTGAGACTGCAGGAAGACCGTCGACCGCTCCGGGTCGATGCCGGCCGCGATCAGCTGCGCGGCACTGCGCAGCGAGCGCTCGGCCAGGGTCGACGGGTCGGTCTCGACCGTCAGCGCATGCAGGTCCGCGACGCCGTAGAACGCCTCGTTCTCGGCCTGTAGCGGCACCCACTGCCGCAGGGCGCCCAGGTAGTTACCCAGGTGCAGCGAGTCGGCGGTGGGTTGGGCGAGGGAGAAGACCCGAGGCGTACGGGGGCGGGCAGGCGACGACACGCGGCACATTCTGGCACGCGGCCTCACCGCCCCCACCGGGGATTTTCGCCCGCTACTGGTCCTCGAGGACCGGCTGGTCGCTGTCCAGCCGGCGCACCACGAAGGCTGACGCGCGGCGCCCGTCCAGCTCGCTCACCTGCAGCTCCAGCCGGGCCATCCCCTCCGACGGGTTCTCGCTGGCTCCGACCTCGACCTGGACGACGTCGCCTACGCTGGGCAGCTTGCCCAGCTGGGCCATGAAGTACCCGGCCAGGGTGTCGTACGGACCCTCGGGCAGCACCATTCCGGTGCGCTCGGTGAACTCGTCCAGTGTGGTCAGGCCATCGATCACTTCCTCGCCCCGGGCGCTGACCGGGGGCTCGGTGACCACGTCGTACTCGTCGGTGATGTCGCCGACAAGCTCCTCGACCAGGTCCTCCATGGTCACGATCCCCGCCGTGCCGCCGTACTCATCCAGAACGATGGCCAGGTGCGAGGAGCTGCGCCGCATCTCGCTCAGCGCGCGCAGCACCGGCACCGTGTCCGGCATGGACAGCACCGGTCGGGCCACCTCGCGCACCGGCAGGGTCCGGCTGCTGATCTCCGGGTCCAGCAGATCGCGCACGTGGACAAAGCCGATGATGTCGTCGGCGGAGTCGCCGGTCACCGGGTAGCGGGAGTGCGGCGCCTTGGTGAGCTCGCGGACCGCCTTGTGCGCCGGCATGTCCCCGGGCAGGAAGTCGACCTCGGTCCGCGGCAGCATCACCTCGCGCAGGCTGCGCTCGCCGGCGGCGAAGACGTCGTCCACGATCTGCCGTTCCTCGTCCGACAGCGTGGTGGAGCCGCTGACCAAGGCACGGATCTCCTCATCGGTGACCTCCTCGCGACCGGCCCGGGGATCACCGCCGAGGATCCGCACCGCGACGTTGGTCGAGACGTCCAGCAGCCAGATCACCGGCCGGGTGATCCGGGCGATGAAGCCGATGAACGGGCCGAGCATCAGCGCGACGCCCTCGGTCCGCTGCAGGGCCAGCCGCTTGGCGGTGAGCTCGCCGAGCACGATGGACAGGTAGGAGATCACGATGGTGATCAGGACCAGCGCGACGGTGGAGGCGACGCTGGCCGACAGGCCGAGCCGCTGCAGCACCGGCGCGAGGTCGTCGGACAGCGTCACGCCGCCGAACGCGGCCGACAGGAAGCCGGCCAGGGTCACCCCGATCTGCACTGCGGACAGGTAGAGGTTGGGGTTCTCGGTCAGCCGGGCAATGGTCCGGCCCCGTTTGCCTCGGTTGGCGAGCTGGCGGATCTGGCTGTCGCGCAGCGAGACCAGCGCCATCTCCGCGGCGGCGAACACGCCGCCGATCAGGATGAAGACCAGGATCAACGCGATGTTGAGCAGCACCGTGCTCATGGAGGGTTCAGCACATTCCTGGTCTCGTCGGTCGGCATGGGCCGCTCACCTGAGCAGCGTAGTGACCTGGAGCCGGAGCGAGCTCACGGCCCAACGGGCAAACGCAACGCTGCTCGCCGCAGGGGGCGCGAGGTCGCTCCGCTCCCACCCCACGTTGTTGCCGTCCCGGCGGCCCGCGGGTTGGATGGGGCAATGCCCGACCCGGTCACCCGACCCGCGGCGTTCGCCCGGGTGTTCCCCGAGGGGGTACCGACCCTGGTCGACCCCGGTGCGGGGATCACGCTGCGGGCGACCAGCGCTGCCGACCTGTCCGCCATCGTCGAGCAGAGCCGGGACCCGGAGACGATCCGCTGGACCACCAGCGTCCCGACGCCGCCCGGTGGCTACTCGCTGGCGGACGCCGAGGAGTTCTTCGCCCGAGTCCGGGCCGGTTGGACCGAGGGCCGGGGGCTGGCCTGGACCGTGGAGGGCGAGCGGGATGGCGTACGCCAGCACTGCGGCCTGGTGAACCTGCGGCCCGAGGACCCCGGCTGGGCCGAGGTCGGGTTCGCACTGCATCCCGGGGCGCGGGGCCGGTCGATGATGAGCGCCGCGGTCCGGCTGGTGCGGGACTACGGGTTCGACGTTCTCGGCCTGACCACGCTGCGCTGGCGAGCCATCGCCGGCAACTGGGCGTCACGTCGAGTGGCCGCGGCGGCCGGTTTCGTCCATGACGGCACGGTGCGGCGGTTGCTGGACCAACGCGGCACGCTGGTCGACGGCTGGGTGGCCACGATGACCCGGGAGGACCCGCGTACGCCGCGCCTTGGGCTGGTCCCGGTCGAGCTCCTCGGACCTGGACTGGTTCTGCGGCCCTTCACCGAGGGCGACGCCGACCGGATCGTCGAGGCGTGCTCCGACGCGCGGACCCGGCACTGGCTGGTCAGCCTGCCCCGCCCGTACGGCCACGCTGACGCCCTGAGCTATCTGGAGCACACCCGCGAGCTCGCCGCCCGGGCCACCGGTCTGGTCTGGTGCATCGCCGACGCCGACGACGACCGCTGCCTCGGCTCGATCGGGCTGGAGGGCCTGAGCAGCTACGCTCCGCGGGCGGAGATCGGCTACTGGGCCCATCCGCAGGCGCGGGGCCGGGGCATCGTCACCGAGGCGGTCCGGCTGGTCACCCGCTACGCCCGCTCGGCCGGACTGGCGGCGTCGATCGTGATCCGGTGCGCCGAGGCCAACACCGCCTCGCGCCACGTCGCCGAGGCGGCCGGATATCGTCAGGTCGGCCGGATCCCACAGGCGGAACCGGTCGGCAGCGGGGAGCTGTCCCAGTTGATTTTGTACGCCCAGCCGTAGCTGGCGCTTGTGGGAAGATTTGCCCGTGACCCTGCGCGTGAGTGTGATCGGCACCAACTACCTGGGGGCGACCCACGCCGCCGGGCTGGCCGAGTTCGGTCATCACGTGATCGGCGTGGACATCGACCCGGACCGGGTCAAGACCCTCAACGCCGGGCAGTCACACATCTTCGAGGTCGGGCTCGAGCCGCTGCTGGCCAGCCACACCAGCTCCGGCCGGCTGCGGTTCACCACCGACTACATCGAGATCGCCGACTGGGCCGACGTGCATTTCCTGGCCCTGGGCACTCCGTCGGGACCCGGCGGGGCGGCCGATCTGTCCCAGCTGCACGCGGCCGTGGACACCCTGGCCCCGCTGCTGACCGAACCGACCCTGGTGGTCGGCAAGTCCACCGTTCCGGTCGGCACGGCGATCGCCCTGGAGGAGCGGCTGCGCGCGCAGGCGCCGGCCGGCGACGCCGTGGAGGTCGCGTGGAACCCGGAGTTCCTGCGCGAGGCGTACGCGGTGGAGGACACGCTGCGACCGGACCGGCTGGTCTTCGGCACCCACTCGGCCGAGGCCTTGGCCGTGCTGGAGGAGATCTACGCGCTCCCGATCAGCGACCGGGTGCCGGTGGTGCGCTGCGACATCGCCACTGCGGAGCTGATCAAGGTCGCGGCCAACTCGTTCCTGGCCACGAAGATCAGCTTCATCAACGCCATGGCCCAGATGTGCCAGGCGGCCGGCGGGGACGTCACCCTGCTCGCCGACGCCCTCGGCTATGACCAACGGATCGGCCGGGAGTTCCTGAACGCCGGACTCGGGTTCGGCGGCGGCTGCCTGCCCAAGGACATCAAGGCGCTGGCCGTGAGTGCCGACGAGCTCGGCGTCGGGGTGCTCAGCGACCTGATCCGGGCGGTCGAGGCGATCAACGACGGCCAGCGGGCCGAGCTCGCCCAGCTGGCCATCGACCAGGCCGGCGGCACGGTGGACGGCAAGCGGATCGCCGTGCTCGGGGCCGCGTTCAAGCCTGGCACCGACGACACCCGCAACTCCCCCGCGCTCACCGTGGCCGACCACCTGCACAGCCACGGTGCCGACGTACGCATCTTTGACCCGCAGGCCCGGCTGCCCCCGCGGGAGGGCTTCACCCAGGTGGCCAGCGTGGAGCAGGCCCTGCTCGGCGCCGAGGTGGTGCTGCACCTGACCGAGTGGCCAGAGTTCCGCCAGCTCGACCCGGAGAGGCTCGGCGAGCTGGTCAAGCAGAAGGTCATCGTCGACGGCCGCCTCAAGCTCCACGCCCCCACGTGGCGCAACGCCGGCTGGAAGCTCGTCCAGATAGGGCGCGCCGGCACCCTCTGAAGGTGAGGACTTGACCCGCCTGCTCGAGCGGTTCCCGCTGCGCCGACTCGACGCCGACGTCGATCTCACGGCTGCCGCCCGCATCTACCGGCAGTGCCGCAGCGTCGGGATAATCCCGCCTGGTTGGTCGACCGCATGCTGGTCGCCGTGGCGTGGCGACACGCGGATGCGATCCTCTCCTTCGACGTCGACCTGGACCGGGTCTGTGGAGTCGTGGGCGTGCCCTCTCGACCCGGCCTGGCTACGCGCCGAGTAACCGTTCTCGGCCGGGACGATAACGTTTCGGGGGTGAGCCACAGCGACGCGACGATCATCTACACCCATACCGACGAGGCACCCGCCCTGGCGACGTACTCGCTGCTGCCGATCATCCAGGCCTACGCCGGGGTCGCCGGCGTCACAGTGGAGACCCGGGACATCTCCCTGGCCGGGCGGATCATCGCCCAGTTCCCGGACCGCCTGACCGACGAGCAGCGCCAGCACGACGCGCTGGCCGAGCTGGGTGAGCTGGCCAAGACTCCGAAGGCCAACATCATCAAGCTGCCCAACATCTCCGCATCGGTGCCGCAGCTCAAGGCGGCGATCGCCGAGCTGCGGAGCCAGGGCTATGACCTGCCCGACTACCCCGACTCGCCACTGACCGACGAGGACCGGGACATCCGCGCCCGCTACGACAAGGTGAAGGGCAGCGCGGTCAACCCGGTGCTGCGCGAGGGCAACTCCGACCGTCGGGCGCCGGCGTCGGTCAAGCAGTACGCCCGCAGCCACCCCCACTCGATGGGCGCCTGGTCGCCGGAGTCAAAGACCAACGTCGTGCACATGACCGCCGACGACTTCCGGTCCAACGAGACCTCGACCACCCTCGAGTCCGAGGGCAACCTGCGGATCGAGCTGGTCGGCCAGGACGGCACCACCACGGTGTTGCGCGAGTCCGTCCCGGTCAAAGCCGGCGAGGTTGTCGACGCCACCGCCATGCATGTCGCCGCGCTGGAGGAGTTCCTCGCCGCGCAGATCGCCCGGGCCAAGGCTGAGGACGTGCTGTTCTCGGTCCACCTCAAGGCCACGATGATGAAGGTCTCCGACCCGATCCTTTTCGGCCATGTCGTCCAGGCGTTCCTGCCTGAGGTGTTCACCCGGTACGGCGAAACCCTCGCCGCCGCCGGCCTCAGTCCCAACAACGGCCTGGGCGCCATCCTGGCCGGCCTCGACGCCCTGCCCGAGGGTGCGGAGATCAGGCAGGCCATCGAGCAGGGCCTGGCCGACGGGCCCGCCCTGGCCATGGTCGACTCCAACCGCGGCATCACCAACCTGCACGTGCCCAGCGACATCATCGTCGACGCCTCGATGCCCGCGATGATCCGCACGTCCGGCCACATGTGGGGCCCGGACGGCAACGAGTACGACACCCTCGCGGTGATTCCCGACTCGAGCTACGCCGGGATCTACCAGGTGGTCATCGACGACTGCCGGGTGCACGGCGCGTACGACCCCACCACCATGGGCTCGGTGCCCAACGTCGGGCTGATGGCCCAAGCCGCCGAGGAGTACGGCTCGCACGACAAGACCTTCGAGATCCCGCACGCCGGCTCGGTCCGGGTGGTCGACGAGTCCGGGGCCGCCCTGCTGGCGACGGCCGTGGAACCCGGGGACATCTGGCGGATGTGCCAGACCAAGGACGTCGCCATCGCCGACTGGGTCAAGCTCGCCGTCACCCGGGCCCGGGCCACCGGCAACCCGGCGGTGTTCTGGCTGGACGAGACCCGTGCCCACGACGCCCAGCTGATCGCCAAGGTCAACACCTACCTGCGCGAGCATGACACCGACGGGCTGGAGATCAAGATCCTGCCGCCCGTCGTGGCGATCGCCTACTCGCTCGAGCGCATCCGTCGGGGCGAGGACACGATCTCGGTCACCGGCAACGTGCTGCGCGACTACCTGACCGACCTGTTCCCGATCCTCGAGCTCGGCACCTCGGCCAAGATGCTCTCGGTCGTGCCGCTGATCAACGGCGGCGGCCTGTTCGAGACTGGAGCGGGCGGGTCGGCCCCCAAGCACGTCCAGCAGCTGGTCAAGGAGAACTACCTGCGCTGGGACAGCCTGGGCGAGTTCCTCGCGCTCGCCGTCAGCCTGGAGCACCTCGCC
>DASQUF010000240.1:0-3651 GCA_035641435.1 Propionibacteriaceae bacterium
ACGTCATTCGCACCGGACCCTGACCGGCGACACCTCTTCCCGGACGAACGGGCCGCTCGTCCGAACCTATGGGACGAGTGGGCCGCTCGTTCAAGCCCGGCTTCTCCTTGTTCGCGAGCGCCTCGCGTCAAAGGCGCACCAGAGCCTGTCTCGAATCAACACGCTGCTTTGGCGCCGGGTGTGAGGGTGATGCCGTGGGCGGCGGCGTAGGCGGTGAGCTCGGCCAGGTTTCGGAGCCTGGCAGGGCCGGGTTTGATGGTGTGTTTGCCCTGCTCAAGCAGGGGTTTGATCTGCCGTTGGGCGTGGGAGATGGTGCCGGTGACCACGCCGAACAGCTCTGCGAGGGCGTGTTGCGGGGTGCCGAAGCGGGTCCGTAGCACGGTGACGAGGATCTTCTCCTCGAGGGTGAGCGCGGGTGGGTGCCCGCCGGCGGGCTTGCGCCAGCAGGGCCCGCCGCGTTGGACGTGGAGTTGGGCTTCGCGGTAGGCGGTGTAGGGCACGGTGAGTGCCGTGGTGAGCTGGTTCCAGTCGCTCGGGGACATGCCGGTGAGCGGGGGTGCCGCCCATCCGGTGGAGTCGCGCCGCGGCGGGCGCGCGGTGGTGGCCGCGGTGGTGGGGGTAGCGAGCTGCTGATGGTGGAGGGTGTAGTTCCAGTCGCCGTGCCAGTCGTGGGTGGTGAGCGGCAGGGCGGCCAGCTGTTCGTCGTCGATCGTGACGCCGAGCGGGTAGAGGCCGGTGTCGAGTTCGGCGTGCACCCGCAGCCCGGTGCGGGTGGTGGTGGCGGCGATGGTGTTGACCACGACTTCGTGGCTGGTCAACGGCCGGCCGCGCCAGTTGTGGGTGATGTGGCTGAACAGCCGGTGCTCGATCTTGTTCCACTTCGAGGTGCCGGGCGGGAAGTGGCAGACGGTGATGTCTAGGCCGGTGTCGGCGGCGAGCGCGGCCAGCTCGGCCTTGAACACCCGGGATCGAGGGCTGTTCGACCCGCCGGCGTCAGCGGTGATCAACAGCTTGGTGGCGTCCGGGTAGGTCACCGCTCCGGCGCCGCGCCACCAGCGGCGCAGCGACTCCACGGCGAACACCGCGGTGTCGTGGTCGGTGCCGACGTTGACCCAGCCGGTGTTCGCGGTCAGATCGTAGATCCCGTACGGGGCCACCTTGTCGCCGGTGGCGCGGGCGGCGAAGTCGTGATCGGCCACCCGCACCGGGTTCCCGGCCGGGCGCCACTCGCGCCCGCCGTTGGCGAACTGGCCGAGCAGTTCTTTCTTCTTGGTGTCCACGCTGACCACCGGCTGCCCGGCGGCGGTGTGCGTCTGGACCTGCTCGTTGAGGTAGCGGAACTGGGTGTCGCGGTCTGGGCTCTGCTTGCCTTCGAGCATCTTGGCGTTGGCCTGCAGGCTGAACCCCTGGTCGTGGAGCAGGTCGGCCACGGTGTCGGCGCTGACCGGATGCCCTTGGCGGGTCAGCTCCGCGGCCAGCGTCCGGGTCGATTTCGTGGTCCACCGCAGCGGGGACATCGGATCGCCCCGTTCCTCGGGTTCGATCAACGCCAGCAGCGCCGGTAGCAGACCCGGATCCCGCTCGCGCGACCGCTTACGGCCCGCGCCCGGGGCCCGGACCCGGCCCGACGGCTCGACGCCAGCGGCCAGCTCCCGCGCCCCGCGCGCGACCGTCCCCTCCCGGATCCCGGCCGCCTGGGCCACCGCCCGAATCCCACCACGGCCCCAGGCCCGCGCGTACGCACCGGCCAACAGCCGCCGCTGCCGCTCGTCCAGATGCGGGCTGAGCTGCTCGAACACCGTCGCCAACCGATCCCGCTCGCCATCCACGCACCCTCATAGCACACAAGCGAGCTTCCAGGCCGAAACCAACGACTTAATTCGAGACAAGCTCGTAGCGTAAGCTGATCATGCTGTTCGAGGGAGTCCGCGGAGGTTGATCGTGGCCGGCGCGGGGTGGCGGGCGCTGGCCGGCTCGCCGAGTTTCTTGACCCGGTAGCTGTTGTGCCGGGCGCGTTTTACCGCGCGCGGGCAGGTGCGTTCCCGCCGTGGCGGGATGAGCAGCGCGGCGATCATGCCCAGGTGGACGGGAAGTCGGTCGGCCCAGTGCTCAGGGGGGAATGTCCGCCGTCCCGGTGGCGGTGCGGCGGATCAGGCGCAGGGCCTGGGCGAAGGAGACCCGGTCCGGGTCGAGGTCGGCGGCCGCGGAGGCTTTCGCGGTGAGCGCGCTGATCGCGTGATGGACGATCAGGTAGGCCCAGATCTCCTGGTGCACCAGGTCGGGCAGCCGGGAGCGCAGCACCCGGCCCGGCCCGCGCAGATGGGTCTTGAGCTGGTCGTTCGCGGTCTCCTGCTCCCACCTTTCGTGGTAGGCCGCGGCCAGCTCGTCAGCCCGTGCCCCGTCGTCGCCACCCAGGTTCAGGATGGTGGTCAGCAGCACGATCACCTCGCCGGTGCCGTTGCCGACCCGGTCGGGCACGTCGTACTCGATCACCCGGGCCAGGTGGATGACCGGCAGCCCGCGCTCGTCGAACGCGTCCGGGACGGCGTTGATGTCGGTCAGGTCCAGCCCGTCACGGGCGGCGGCCAGCAGCCGCTCCCGGCGCCGGCCCCGGATCGACGGTTTGATCAGCACGGTCAGGTAGGTGCCGTCGTCGAGGACCCGTATCACGGGCAGCTCGAGCTGGGTCGGGGCCCGCCACAGCAGCGCCGCCCCGGTCGCCTGCGCGGTGTCCCACGCTGGCCAGGAGTAGAACCCGCGGTCGGCGGTGAGCAGCTCCTCGGCGCGCAGCCGGGGATACAGCCGCTGCGCGAGGGTCTTCTCCCCGACGGCGTAGGCGTCGACCTCGGCGGCGACGAAGGCGTGGGTGCCGCACTCGGTAAGCGCCACCACCCGGGCCTTGGGGAACGCCGAGCGGTTGTCCCCGCTGCCGGCGTAGCCGAACTCGGCCGCATTCTCCTTGCTGTCGGGCAGGTCGATGTCGAACCCGTCGATCCCCAGCAGCCGCCACCGGCGCAGGAACGCGCCCCGCGCGGTGCCCAACGCCGCGACCGCGGCGGTCGGCCCGGCCTTGCCGGCGACCGGGCCGCAACACCGCTCGAACAGCTCCGCGAACACGTGACGGCCCAGGCGCTTGCGGGCCTGGGTGATCGCCGACCCGGTCGGCACCCTCCAGGCCGCGTCCCAGCAGCCCCACCGGTCCAGCGACCCGGTGACCTTGGTGGCGACCTCGGTGTAGTCGTCGTCGGGGAACAAACTCAACGCCAACGTCAGATACGTGATCACATGCGCGGGCAGCTTGCCGTCCGAGCGCTTCTCCCGCACCCCGCACACCGCGACCGCCTCGTCGACCAGGTCCCGGGGCACCGCGTTGACCAGCACCCCCAGCGACACCTGATCCGGCCGCACCACCACACCCTCGCCCATGAGCGGCGACCGTGCCAGCCACCCCGGAGAACACGATCACGCCACGCCGAGAGATCAAAAACTACCAGATCAAGAGCTTGATCAACTTACGCTACACGGCATTGGGTCAGGGTCGGCCCACGACAGACGGAGCCGCGAGCCAGGCGGCGGGATCCCCGGCGGGACTCGTTCATTCGAATCCACCACGGTTTGGTGGCCGCGTAAGGGATGGTAGGCCCTCCAGAA
>DASQUF010000241.1:0-16119 GCA_035641435.1 Propionibacteriaceae bacterium
TCCGCCACGACCTGAGCGCGGGCCTTAAGCGGGACAACCACCAGCCGGTCGGTGAGTGGACGCGCCGCGACGCTAACGGTCACCGTGACCAGGGAGGCTCGCCGCTGGACGGTGATCTTCGCCCCGGCCGGCGCCCGGCTCCGGGCGTGGGTGACCCCGGCTTCGTCGCCCCGGGCGGTCTGTCGAGCCACGGCTGCGGCCGTGTCGATGCAGCGCAGCTGCAGAATCACCACCGAGATTCCCCCGCACATCATCACGAGCAAGGTGAATGCGGAAAGGGTGGTGACGGCCAGCTCGGCCGTCACCATGCCCCGCCCGTCGCGCTGCCGTCGCCGGTCCGCGCCGATGGCTCCACCTCGCAGCGTGGACCTGGTCACTCCACGACCGAGATGAAGTTCTTGATCACCCAGAGCAGGAACTGCAGCAGCGCGTCCTGCACCTGACCACTGGTGACCACGGCCAGCAGCACCCCGGCGATGGCGACGGCGGCCACGATGCCGACCGCCCACTCGGCGCTGACCATGCCCCGCTGGCTGCGCCGGTCGCGGCCCGTCTCCGCCGCCTCGCCGGGCTCACCCCGCCCGACCTCGTCTTCGATGGCCGCCGGCTCCGCCAGGCCGCTCACGGCCGTCACCAGGTCGCCCGCCACCACGGTGTCGTCGTTGCCCATACTTCCTCCTTGCGTCGATCGCCCCCCTCGGGCGGCACCCCCTCGGATGCACCCGGAGTCTCAGGACGCGCAGCCGAATCGACCGCCCCGCCGGCAATCTGTGGATGAGGCTCATCGGGACGCTCCCGCTGTGGAAAACCGCGTCAGCCCAGCGCGGCCACGAGAGCGGATACCACGGTCGGCACCACGCCGAGCAGCAGGAATGCGGGGATGAAGCAGACCATCAGGGGCAGCACGCTGCGTACTCCGACACTGCGGGCGCGAACCACCAGAGCCGTGCGTCGGGCCTCCCGCGCAGCCGCCGCATGCCGGCCCAACGCCTGGACCATCAACGTCCCCGACTCGACCGACCGGGACAGGTCCGCGGCGGCCGGTCCCAGCTGGGGATGTTGGGCCAGACTCCGCCACGCCTCGGCCTCTGCGACTCCCAGGTCGGCCAGGGCCAGCACCCGGCCGAGATCTTCCGCCAGCGGGCCGTCGAAGGCCTCCGTCACCACCCGGCCGGCCAGCCGGACCGGCATCCCGGCCGCCAGGCAGGCGGCCAGCAGGTCAAGAGCCTGCGGCGCGTCGGCGATGAGCTGCTCCCGGCGCCGCCGGACTCCGACCGGCTCGAGCAGGCCGAGGAGGACGGCGGCCGCGCCGGCAAGCAGGGGCCAGGCCAGCCATACCCAGCGACCTGGGCCGGCCTCGAGCCGGGAAGCGGCCAGACATGCTCCCCCGGCCGCCACCGCTCCGAGCAGCAACCGCCGACCTAGGGCCAGGCCGTTCGACCGCCCGACGAGCCAGCTGGGACCGCGGAGCCGTCGAGCCTCAGGCCCGGCGACCCGGTCGTTCCCGGCGCGCCGGAGGCGACCGGCCGGCGGGCGCACCAGTCCGAGCACCGCCAGGAGCGCGAACCCGGCGCAAACCCAGGCCCCAGCCGAAAGTGCGCCCAACCCGTCCAGCACTGCTTCCATGCCTTACCTCCCAGTCCGCTAGACCGCCGCCCTCCGGGCCAGCGCCTCGATCCACAGCACGCCCAGGCAGGCCAGCACGGCGCCGGTCAACAGACAGGCCCAGCCCAGCGGCCCGCCGAGCAACCAGCCGATGGGCTCGCCACCGAGCAGGTAGCCGAGCGCGACGCCGCAGCCGGGAAGAACCGCCATGACCTTGCCGGTGGCGCGTGGCGCCGAGAGCTCGCCGGCCACGACGGCGCGCAGGTCCTGCTCGGCGGCCAGCGCGGCGGCGACCTGCTCCAGGGCCGCCGACATCGGTGCGCCGGTCCGGCCGGAGACCTGCCAGGCTCGGGCCAGCTCGAGCAGACCCGCGTCACCGGCTTGCCGCGCCTGCACCCGCCAGACCCGGACCACGTCACCGCCCAGGTCCTGCGCGTCGCGGGCCTCCCGCAGCACTGGATGGTCTCCGGCCGCGGTGGCCAAAGCGACGCTTGGCACCTGACCGACCCGCAGCTGGGCGGCTAGGGCCGCGCACGCCTGAGCCACCTCGGCACGGCCGCGCCGCACGAGCCGGGCGTGCTGGTGGTGGCGCAGCAGCCCGGTCACCGTCCAGCCAAGGAGCAGGAGAGCGAGGCCGAGAACCGCGCCGCGGCCCCCGTCCAGCAGCAGTGCGACAACGACGATCAGGACTGACGCCAGACCACCCAGCAGGAGCCAGCGGAGCGGCTTGGACAAGGGCGCTGGCGGGGCCGGCCGGGCGAGCGAGCCGGGCAGGGAGACTGCGCCCGACTGAGGGCCAACCATCGACTCGGCCGAGCCGGCTGGCCGCTCCGGCCGCGGCGGCGGCATCCCCCACCACACCGCCAGTGCGGCACAGGCCAGGCACAGCAGCGCCATCATCGGTCGAGCAACCCTTCGAGCTGCGGCCCGCCGGGACCACGCTCCACCCGGCCATCCGCGGTGAACAGCACGGCCCGCTCGGTATGCACCAGTCCCGTCGTCGCCGCGCGGGTGAGCACCGAGATCTCGCTCACCCGGCGCAACCCCGCCTCGTCCCGGCTGACGTGCACCACTGCGTGCAGTGCCGACGTGACCTGGGCGTGCACGGCGTTCCGGTCCAGACCGCCCAGCGCGGCCAACGCCTCCAGCCGGGCCGGAACGTCCGCAGCCGAGTTGGCGTGCACGGTGCCGCAGCCGCCCTCGTGGCCCGTGTTCAGCGCCGTAAGCAGGTCGCAGATCTCCCGGCCCCGGACCTCACCGACAACCAGCCGGTCCGGCCGCATCCGCAGTGACTGCCGGACCAGGTCGGTCAGCGTGACGGCCCCGCTGCGTTCGGCGTTGGCCGGGCGCGCCTCTAGCCGGACGACATGTGGGTGAGCCGGGTCGAGCTCGCGGGAGTCTTCGACGATGACGATCCGCTCGTCGGGAGGAACCAGCCCAAGCAGCGCGCCGAGCAGGGTGGTCTTGCCCGAGCCGGTCCCTCCGCTGATGAGGAAGGCCAGTCGGGCCGCGACCATCCGGCGCAACAGCTCGGCGCCTCCGGGGTGCAGCGCGCCGGAGCGCAGGCAGTCGTCCAACGAGAAGGTTCGCTGCCCGAGCACCCGGAGCGAGATGCAGGTGCCGGGGTCGGACAGCGGGGCCAGCACGGCATGAAGCCGGCTGCCGTCGGCGAGGCGGGCGTCCACGAACGGCGCGGCGTCGTCCAGCCGCCGACCGACGGACGCGGCCAGCCGCTGAGCCAGCCGCCGGACTTGGCCGTCGTCGGCGAACCGCAGCCCGGTGAGCTCAAGCCCGGCGCCCCGGTCGACGTAGATCTGGTCCGGGCCGTTGACCAGGATGTCTGTCACTCCGGGTGTGCGCAGCAGGTCCTCCAGCGGACCGGCGCCCACACTGTGCCGTCGAAGCGCCTCCACGGTCTCGATCAGGGCGGCGTCGCTGACCATCCGTCCCTCGGCCCGCATGGCCGTTGCCACGTCGGCCGGCGTGGGCGCTCGGCCGAGTCCGGCCAGCCGGTCGCGGAGCGGGTCGAGATCGACGGCAGCGATTGGGATCACGCGGACACCTCGGTCCGGGCCGCATCCAGGCTTCGCCCGATCTCGTCGAGCAGCCGTCGGGCCACCTGGCCGAGCGGACTACGCCCTGACCGCCCCGGCGGGTGACCCCGCTCGGCCGCCTGCAGCAGCCCCGGATCCTCGGGAAGGACGCAGTACAGATCCGCGCCGACTCCCTCCGCCACGCTCTGCGGGTCGAGCAGCCGCGTCCGGCCGGTCCGGACGACCAGCCCGGGCCGGACGCCGGACACCTCCAGACTGTGGCGGCGTTCCCGCCCGGCGGTCACCCCCCGTAGATCGTCGCGGACGACCAGCAGCCAGGCGGCGGCCGACGCCAATGGCTCCAGCTGGTCGCCGTCCAGGTGCCGCGGCACGTCGACCACGCTCAACTGGTGACTGGCCGTCAACGAGCCCAGCACCACCCGTACGGCCTCGGGCGGCGGGCCGACCGCATCGGCGCCCCTGTCCATCGAGAGCACCTCCACCCCGTCGACACACGGCAGCTGGTCGCCGAGATCGCCCAGATGCCCTCGGGCCGCGACCAGCCGGGGCCACCGCCACCCATCCAGCCGCTCGGCCCCGACCAGCAGGTCGAGACCACCCCCACGCGGGTCGAGGTCGACGAGCGCGCTGCGTCGGCCGGACCGGGCCGCCACGAACGCCAGACCGGCCGCCAAGGTCGAGACACCGACGCCGCCGGAGCCACCGGTCACGCAGATCGTCCGCCCTGACCCGTGCGGCCGTCGACTCAGTTCGGCGATCGCCCCCGACAGCCAGCGGACGTTGCCCGGCACGACGACGACGGCGGCGCCCAGCGGTATCGACCACTGATGGGCCTCCGGCGCCGTCGCGGTCTCGGTGAGCACGTACACCTCGGCCCGCCGCGGGAGCCGGAGCTCGGCCACCGCAGGCCCGTGGTCCACCCCAACCAGCAGCATCGAGGCGCTGCTCCACCGGGAGCGCAGGAAGCCCGGATCGCTGGTCACCTCCGCCTCCAGTCCGGCGGCGGCGACCACCGACAGGGCATGGTCGAGCAGCTCGGGGTCGGTCGTACTCACCACGATCGTGGGGTCGCCGGAGAGGCGGGGGTGCATGTCGGGAGTTTGCGGACGCGAACACCGGTCGTTACACCTCCGCCGAAATCTGTGGACAACGCCCGGCGCCGACCCGGACTTGTGGACGGCGCCGTCGATAAACCTGCCTAAAGTCAGGGAATGACCACCACCATGGTCGCGGCGGTCCGCCGCTTCAACCGCACGGTGACCCAACGGGTCGGCGCCCTGAACGACCGCTTCCTCGCCCGGGATCGGCCGCTTGCGGCCGCTCGGCTCCTCTGGGAGATCGGCCTGGACGGCTGTGAGGTCCGCGCTCTGCGGACCCGCCTCGACCTCGACTCCGGCCACGCCAGCCGCCTGTTGCGGTCGTTGGAGAGCGACGGGCTGGTCACGGTGCGGGCCGGCCCGGCCGACGGGCGGGTTCGCACCGCCTACTTGACCGAAGCTGGCCGCGCCGAGCGCGCCCTGATCGACGAGCGCAGCGACGACCTGGCCCGCTCACTGCTCGCGCCACTCAACCGTCGGCAGCAGGACCGGCTGGTGACCGCGATGCAGGACGTCGAGCGGCTGCTCACCGCGGCCAGCGTGACGATCCAGTCGGTCGACCCGGCCCACCCCGACGCGCGGGCCGGCATCCGGGCGTACGTCGCCGAGCTGGACCGGCGGTTCCCGGAGGGGTTCGACCCCCGGACGGGGGTGCCGGCCGAGCCACACGAGCTGCGACCGCCCACCGGCGAGTTCCTCGTCGCCTTCCTCCACAGCGAGCCGGTCGGCTGTGGCGGGGGCCCGGCACCACCGCAACGAGGGCTGGTCGGAGATCAAACGGGTCTGGGTCGCCGAGTCCGTACGCGGTCTCGGGCTGGGCCGGCGCCTGCTCGGCGAACTCGAACGTCGGGCATCGGCGGCCGGGGCAGGAGCCGTTCGCCTCGACACCCACAGCAGCCTGACCGAGGCCGCCACCCTCTACAGGTCCGCGGGCTATCGCGAGATCGCCGCATACAACGACAACCCGTATGCGCACCACTGGTTCGAGAAGAACCTATTGTGACGACCCGTCGGCGTGTCGCCGACTTGGGCGATCAGCAGGTCTTTCCAACCGCGTCCGAAGGGCGTACAAAGGACACCAGGGAAAGTCCGAGTCGTCGAAGGCAAGTACGCGTCAGAGACTCTGATGCGCAGTCGTCTTCCGACGAGTCGGGCGGTCCTCGCACGACAGACAAGTACCCACGCGGCGATCACCCATCTCCGACGGGCAGTTGCGACCTCGGCTTGCCGGGGCCAACACGTCACAAAGCACGCTTGGTCACTTGCCGCTGTCGTGCCAGGCACGGCGCCCACCCTGGTGGGCGCCGCGTCACGTCCGGCCGGTTCTCGTCCGCGCCTCTCCCCCACTCACCGGCGACAGTTCCGCGCCCCGCGCCACCGCCGCTGCACACCGGATGATCCACCCGCTGACGCCATTCACCCCGCCGTTCGCGTACGCCGTCAGCCCGGCCCGATAGGCAGCAGGGTCCGCGGCGTGCCCCGCCTCGACCACGATCACGGCGTAGGGATCCAGCCCGCCCGACACCAACACGAGGTGCTCGGCAGCCCGCGCGACCAGGCCGCTCGCCGGTCCGAACGCTCCGACGGACGCAATCTCGGCGTGCGCCACCGCACCGAGCACCACGCTGGGGGCCGCGGTGGGCCGGGCGAGCAGCGTGGCCAGGTCCCGCATGCGCGTGGCGGTCGCTGCGCCACCGACCATCCGGCCCAGCTCGTCGTCGGACACCATCCCGCGGGCCACGAGGACGTGGGCGCGGGCCAGCGCCTGCGCCGGCGCCGCCCGGATCAGCTCCGCCAGCGCGGGCAGCTCGGCGGCCAGCCGCATCGCACCCGGCCGCCACCCCTCGTAATCGTCGCTCAGCTGAGCCGACGCCTCCGCGCCGGCCAACCGGGCCATCACCCGCGCCTGGTCGGTCACCCGCCGCAGTCCCCGGTCACGCAGCACGACGTCCACTGCCGCGGTCGCCGCGGCCACCGCGGACGGCACGCCGGGCAACTGCGCAAGGTCAGCCAGGGGGTCCGGCACGACTTACAGTCTTGTCCATGAGCACGGGGCGGGCTCCCTATCCGGACGCCGCGGCCGCCTGGATGGTGGCCGAGGAGCATCAACGAGTGCTGGACCTGGGCTCGGGCACCGGAGGCTTCGCCGCGATGTTGCATCGGGCCGGTCACGAGGTCTTCTGCCTCGACCGCGCGGTCGACCGAGTGGCGGGACTGCCCGACCGGCTCGGCACCCGGTTACATGTCGCCGGCCAGGTCGAGTCGCTGCCCTTCCTGTCCTGCAACTTCGACGTGGTCACGGCTGCGGCTACGCTGCACCGGTTCGCACCCGGTCTGGCGCTCACCGAGATCGCCCGGGTGCTCCGGCCGGGCGGCCAGCTCGCCGTGGCGTACAACACGCGGGACGACACCGTTCCGTGGGTACGCCGGCTGAGCGAGATCCTGCAGCAGGCCGACCCGGACGCCATGCGCGGCGACTTCGGCGTCGACTCGATCCACCAGCTGTCCGAGAGCCCCTACTTTCTCCGACTGGAGCGCCGGAACTTCCGCAACTGGGTCCCGATCACGCGCCCGCAGCTGTTGGCGATGGTCGAGCGCCGCCCCGCCGTACGCGCCCTCGAGCCCTGGCGTCGCGACGGGTTGCTGGCCGAGGTCGGGCAGCTCTACGACAGCTCGGCCCGGGCCCCCGACCCGCTGCTGCTGCCCTTCCAGGCCTCCTGTTGGCGGGCCGAGGTCGACCACTCCCGGATGGCCATCGACGACGACTGGGACGACGTATTGCAGATCGCTTTGTAGCACCGGTCCCGCCTCCCTTCCGACTGTCGTCGGTTGCCGTTATCGTTCGGGCAAACCCGTTGTCCAATGGCGGCCGGGTCGGAACGGGACCGGTTCCCGTGGCCATCTGGTGCCGCCCCGAAGGGAGTGGAGACGACATGGCCAAGCGCCGAGGCCGGCGGTCGACGCCGGACCGGGCCCGCGTCAGCGAGCACGAAGCCTATGAACGGATCGCGTCAGAGCCCGAGTTCACCGAGCTACGCCGGCGCTACCGCCGGTTCGCCTTCCCGGCCACGGCGGCGTTCATGGTCTGGTACATCACCTACATCATCTGCAACAACTGGGCCCGCGACTTCATGGACACGCCCGTCATCGGCAACATCAACATCGCGCTGGTTTTCGGGCTGCTGCAGTTCGTCTCCACCTTCCTGATCGCCTTCCTGTACTCCCGTTACTCGACCAGAAACCTGGACCCACTTGCCACCAAGCTGCAAGATGAGTTCGAGAGCGAGATCGGCCGATGAGCGCCCTGCTGCTGGTCCCGCTGGTCACGGGGAACCGCTTCCTCACCATCGCCCTGTTCCTCGCCGTCGTCGCCCTGACCTTGGGCATCACCTTCTGGGCCTCGCGGCAGAACAAGACCACCGCGCAGTACTACGCCGGTGGCCGGTCGTTCAGCGGGTTCCAGAACGGCATGGCCATCAGCGGCGACTACATGTCTGCCGCCTCGTTCCTCGGCATCTCCGGCGCGATCGCCCTCTTCGGCTACGACGGCTTCCTCTACTCCATCGGTTTCCTGGTCGCCTGGCTGGTCGCGCTGCTGCTGATCGCGGAACTGCTCCGCAACTCCGGCCGCTACACCATGGCCGACCAGCTGGCGTACCGGATGCGCCAGACGCCGGTACGTGCTGCCGCGGCCACCTCCACCATCGTGGTGTCGATCTTCTACCTGCTCGCCCAGATGGTGGGTGCGGGCAGCCTGGTCGGCCTGCTGCTGGGGGTCACCAGCGAAGGGGTCAAGGCGATGGTCATCGTGGGCGTCGGCGTGCTGATGATCATCTACGTCACCCTGGGCGGTATGAAAGGCACCACCTGGGTGCAGATCGTCAAGGCGGTGCTTTTGATGACGGGCAGCCTGCTTATCACCGTCTTGGTGCTGGTCAAGTTCGGTTTCAACCTGTCGGAACTGCTGGGGGCAGCGGCCGAGCGGTCCGGCAAGGGCGCCGCGTTCCTCGAGCCGGGGCTGCTCTACGGCAAGGACCTCGTCGGCAAGATCGACTTCCTGTCTCTCGGGCTCGCTCTGGTGCTGGGCACCGCCGGCCTGCCGCACATCTTGATCCGGTTCTACACCACTCCCACGGCCCAGGCCGCGCGTAAGTCGGTGCTCTGGGCCATCGGTCTCATCGGCAGCTTCTACCTGATGACCCTGGTGCTCGGGTTCGGGGCGGCGGCCTTGCTCGACACCGGGCCGGACAGCCAGGTGGCCAGCTCCGCCGGCAACGCCGCCTCGCCCTTGCTGGCCCAGGCGGTCGGCGGCGGCGAGGGCACCGTGGGAGGGTCCATCCTGCTGGCGTTGATCTCGGCCGTCGCGTTCGCCACCATCCTCGCCGTGGTCGCCGGGCTGACTCTCACCTCGGCCTCCTCGGTGGCCCACGACCTGTACGCCAACGTGATCAAGAAGGGCCAGGTCACCGAGAAGCAGGAGCTGGCGGTCGTGCGAATTGCGGCGTTCGGCATCGGCGCGATCGCCATCCTGCTGGCCATCCCGGCCCAGCGGCTGAACATCGCGTTCCTGGTCGCGCTGGCGTTCGCGGTGGCGGCGTCGGCCAACCTGCCGGCGCTGTTGTTCAACCTGTTCTGGCGCCGGTTCAACACAGTGGGAGCGACGTTCAGCATCTACGGCGGACTGATCTGCGCCGTGGTGCTGGTGTTCTTCTCCCCGGTCGTCTCCGGCACGCCGACCTCGCTGTTCCCGGACGCAGACTTCGCCTGGTTCCCGCTGCGCAACCCGGGCATCGTGTCGATCCCGTTCGGCTTCCTCTGCGGCATCATCGGCACGCTGATCAGCAAGGACACCCCCAGCCTGGGCCGCTACAACGAGCTCGAGGTCCGCTCCCTCACCGGCGCCGGCGCCGAGAAGGCGGTCGTGCACTAAATCCGTTCCGCCCCGACCTGCTCCTCCCTCAGCGGAAACTGCCGACGGACTGCAACAATTCGATGGCTTCCGGCGCAATCTGTCGGCGGTTTCTGAACGGGGAGGGAAGGTCGTGGCGGGGAAGGTCGTCATCGTGCCTGGCTTGGCGGTGCGCACGTACGCCGAGGAGCCGGTCGAGCGGCTGCGCCAGGCCGGTTACGACGTGGACCTGCGACCCGGGCTGGCCTGGCGCGGCGTACCGGTGGACCTCACCGAGTACGGCCGGGAGCTGGCCGCGAAGATCGAGGCGACCGGCGACCCGGTGGACCTGCTGATCGGGCTGTCGGCCGGCACCCAGGCGGCGGCGGTGACCGCGGCCACCACGCGGCTGGTCCGGCGCCTGGTGCTGGTCAGCCCAACCCTCGACCCCGACCGCCGGCACATGCTCAAGATGCTGGCGATCTTCCTTCGGCCCAACCCGAACGAGAAGGTCGCGCTGTTCTCCGAGCTGCTGCCCGACTGGTCGCGGGCCGGCCCAGCCCGGATCCTGCGCGGGTTCCGCTCAGCGATCAAGCTGCCCCTGGAGGACGTGCTCGGGAACGTGTCGGCCGAGCTGACCATCGTGCACGCCGACTACGACCAGCTGACCACCTACGCCTACGCCGCATCGCTCGCCGCCGAGTTCGGCGGAGCTCTCCGGATAGCGCCCGCGGGCGCGCACTCCTGGCCGACCGGCGATCCGGAGGGCTTCCTTCGCTTGGTCGACGACCTGGCTCGCGTACGCCGTTGACCGACCTGAGACCGGTCGACTCTGTCGCGCTCTTCGACTCGGCGACCGCGCTGGTGGCCGCGCTCAGCTCCGCCCTCCGGGGCCAGGCGTTTCCCCATGTCGGCCAGTCCGGCGGCCAGGCCCGGCTGGTCCGGGCCGGCGGGCACCTGCCCTGGCCACTGCTCCGCAAGATCTACACCCGGGTTGGAGCCACTGAGGGAGTGGACCCGGCCCGACTGGGTGACGTCGACCTGGCCGCGGTCGCACAGTGGCTGACCGAGCAGTACCCCCGTCGCCGCTACCCGGCCGTGCTGGTCGGCTCGAGCAACGGCGCCCTGGCCCATCTGGCGGCGGCGATCGGCGCGCCCTGGCTGCCAGGCACCACGCTGGTCCCGGTGGCCCGGGTCGGTGACCCGCACCGGCCGATCGACGCACTCCGGTTCGGGGAGCGGCACGCGCCCGCTCTGCTCGACCGCAACCCGGACGTGGTGCTGCACCACATGCACGACCAGGCTCAGGACGAGCTGATGGTGTCCCGGATGACCTACTTCCGGCCCAAGTGGCGGCGGCTGCCCCCGGCGTACACGGACTTCCTGGCGTCCGCGCTGCTGCCGGACGCGCCGGTGATCCTCGTCGACGACCGGTCGAGCTGGCCGGTGGTCCGAGTCACCGAGCGGCACGTGTTCCAGCCCGGCGCCCAGGGTGGGTTGCGCCCGCAGGACTACCTGGACCGGCCGCACACGCCGGCTACTGACGGCACTGCCCCCGAGGCCGAGTGGGGGTCGGAGCCGGAGTTCAACGCGGCGGTGGACGCATGGGGGCGGGCGCACGGCCACCCGGTGGTGACCATCACGGTCCCAGGGCCCCAGGAGGCGGCCCACCCGGTGGCGACGGTGTTTCGCGACTGGTACCGGCAGCGCGGCCAGGCCGACGACCAGTTGCTGGTGCCGACGTTCATCGTGGGCGACCCGTGGCTGACTCTGATCACCGGCTCGGTACCGTTCTGGGGCTTCTTCTCGGTGCAGTCGGCGCTCGCTGCCCTCGAGGACCACCTGGCGCGCAGCGACCCGTACGCGGTGGTCCGGCTGCTGCTGTTCCAGCACGGCGTCGACTCCCCGGGTATTGCCCGGCCGCAGGACTGGGCGGCAGCCATCGCGAGATACGGCGCCCGTGCCGACTTCCTCGGCCTGGACACCAACAAGTTCCCGCACGACATCGGCTTCCTCGGCCGCTACGGCCCGCGCCTCGCCCGCCTGCCGCGCGCCCGCCGGCTCTGGTCACCGCTTGAGGTCGACCCCGCATTGGCCGGGCTCGCCAGCGCCGGACTGGCGGTGTCAGGCCCCTGAGCTGCAGGATCGGCGCGCTATGCCGGCAGCGGGACAGGCCGAGGAGCGTGGACGGGCCTGGCGGGAGCACCGGAGCCTGCGACGGTGTAGATGGTTGCGACGAGCGCTGTCCCGGTGCCGGCAGAGCGTGCAGATCCGTTGACCTAGGGCCTAGGGCGTCCGCCAGTCGTCGGAGGTGATGTGCGAGCCACCGTGCGGGCCCATCTGCAGCATGCCGCCGTCGGCCACGATCGACGCCCCGGTGACGTAGCTGGACTCCGCGCCGGCCAGGAAGGCGATCACCGCGGCCATCTCCCGGGCGTCGCCCGGCCGGCCCAGCGGGACGCCCGGTCGCTTCACGGTGTGCGGGTCCACGTCCTCCTGCCCGGTCATCGGCGTGGCGATCTCGCCCGGCGCCAGACAGTTGGCGGTGATGCCGTACTGCCCGAGCTCCAGCGCGAAGGTCTTCATCAGTCCGCCGAGCCCGTGCTTGGCCGCGTCGTACGGCCCCGACCCCACCCGGGGCTGGTGCTCGTGCACGCTGGTGACGGCGATCAGCCGGCCGCCGTTGCCCGCCTTCACCATCCGCCGGGCGGCCTGGCGCAGGCAGACGAAGGCCCCGTCGAGGTCGGCGCACATGATGCGCCGCCACTCGTCGTAATCGGTGTCGACCAGCAGCTCGGACCCGCCGGTGCCGGCGTTGTTCACGAACACGTCGAGCCCACCCAGATCCTCGGCCAGCCGGTCGATCACCGACCCACACTTCGGCGGGTCGGTGGTGTCCAGCTGGGTGACGACCGCGTTCCGCCCGTGTCCACGTACCTCCTCGGCCGTCGCTTCGGCACCGTCGGAGTCGGTGTGCCAGGTGATTCCCACGTCCATGCCCCGGACGGCCAGGGCCACCGCGGTGGCCTTGCCGATCCCGGAGTCGGAGGCGGTGACGATCGCGTACTTCGGCTTGAAGGTCACAGCTCCACCGTCTCCCGGTCGGTGCCCTTGTACGGGTCGCCGGTCACCTTGGCCTTGGCCAGGCTGATCAGCGAGGCCACCCGCCCACCCGGGCTGTCCCAGTACTCCGCGGTGTGGGCGTCGACCTTGATCAGCACGACGTTCGGGTCCTCCGGGCCCTGGGGCAGCCAGGCCTCCACGAAGGAGTTCCACAGCTCCTTGGCCTTCTCCGAGTCGTCGACCACCTGCGCGTCGCCGTCGATGGAGATCCAGGTGTCGTTCGAGCTCAGCGTCAGGCTCACGTGCGGGTTGGCGGTGATCTGCTCGATCACCCGCGAGTCGCGCTCCGCGAAAAACCAAAGGTCGCCGTCGGGCTCGGTCAGCTGCTGCGCCATCGGCCGGCTGACGAAGTGTCCCTCCGCGTCGATCGTGGTGAACATCGTGATCTTGATGTCCTTCATGAGCTCGATCAGCTTGGCCACACCGGTGGTCTCGGCCACGGGCATACTCCTTCGTCTCGTAGGTCGTTTGTCGGGCTATTCCTCTACCAGCCTCGCATCCGATGGGTACCCACCCGACGAACACCCCATGCCACGTCGTCGACCACAGGAGGATCGGGATGGAGATCTTCGAACGCATCCGGTACGCCCGGGACCGTGCCCTGGAGCGGGAGCAGACCGAACGCCAGCGGCTGGCCGATGCCGACACCCCAGAGCTCCAGCAGGCCGCGAGTGTGCGACTCGCGACCCGCCAGTCGGTCCGTGAGGCCCTGGACGACATCCTCGACGAATCCAGTGAGGACCAGCTCGACAAGGGCCGCTGACCTAAGGGTCGGTGACGAGCGCGGTCGGCGGTTTCAGGCTCACCTGCCGAGCGTGGAACCGTCGCCCGCGCTCGTCCCGGCCGGGTCGATAGTGTGGCTCCATGAGTGACGAGGCTCTCGAGAACCTGCTCCACGAGGACCGTCGGTTTGCTCCGCCGCCGGATCTCGCGGCCAACGCCAACGTCACCGCCGCCACCTACCAGCAGGCCGCGGCGGACCCCGAAGCCTTCTGGGCCGAGCAGGCGAAACGGATCAGCTGGGACACCGAGCCGACGCAGGTGCTCGACTGGAGCAACGCGCCCTTCGCGAAGTGGTTCGCCGACGGCACGCTGAACGCGGCGTACAACTGTCTGGACCGGCATGTCGAGGCCGGCCTGGGTGACCGGGTCGCGTTCCACTTCGAGGGTGAGCCCGGCGACACCCGCACCATTACCTACGCCGAGCTCACCGACCAGGTCAAGCAGGCGGCCAACGCGCTGACCGAGCTCGGGGTGAGCGCCGGGGACCGGGTGGCGATCTACCTGCCGATGATCCCCGAGGCCGTGGTGGCCATGCTGGCCTGTGCCCGGCTGGGGGCGCCGCACACCGTGGTCTTCGGCGGGTTCTCCGCCGACGCCCTGGCCACCCGGATTCTGGACTGCGGAGTCGAGGTCGTGATCACCGCCGACGGCGGCTACCGGCGCGGCGCCCCCGCAGCGCTCAAGCCCGCGGTCGACAAGGCCCTGGAGCGCTGCCCCGACGTAAGCCACGTCCTGGTGATCCGCCGCACCGGCCAGGACACGCCGATGACCGACGGCCGGGACGTGTGGTGGCACGACATCGTCGAGCGACAGTCGACCGAGCACGCGTGTGAGTTCTTCCCGGCCGAGCACCCGCTCTACATCATGTACACCTCAGGCAGCACCGGTAAGCCCAAGGGCATCCTGCACACCACCGGCGGTTACGTCGTCGGCGTCTCCTACACCCACTGGGCCAGCTTCGACCTCAAGGCCGAGACCGACGTGTTCTGGACCGCGGCCGACATCGGCTGGGTCACCGGGCACTCTTACCTGGTCTACGGGCCGCTCACCAACGCCACGACCTCGGTGATGTACGAAGGCACGCCGGACACCCCGCACCAGGGCCGCTGGTGGGAGATCATCTCGAAGTACGGGGTGACGATCCTGTACTGCGCTCCCACCGCGATCCGCACCTTCATGAAGTGGGGGCCGGACATCCCGGAGAAGTTCGACATGTCCTCGCTCCGGATCCTCGGCTCGGTGGGCGAACCGATCAACCCGGAGGCGTACGTCTGGTACCGGCACTACATCGGCGGCGACCGCACACCGGTGGTCGACACCTGGTGGCAGACCGAGACCGGGATGCACATGATCTCCCCGATGCCGGGCGTCACCGAGGGCAAACCGGGCGCGGCGATGCGAGCGGTGCCCGGGGTCAGTGTCGAGGTGGTCAACGACGAGGCGCAGCCGGTGGAGAACGGGTCGGGCGGCTATCTGGTGGTCACCCAGCCCTGGCCGGCCATGCTGCGCACCATCTGGGGTGACGACCAGCGCTACGCCGACACCTATTGGTCGCGCTTTCCGGGCCTGTACTTCGCCGGCGATGGGGCCAAGAAGGACGAGGACGGCGACCTCTGGCTGCTCGGCCGGGTGGACGACGTGATGAACGTGTCCGGGCACCGGATGTCGACCACCGAGATCGAGTCGGCCCTGGTCTCCCACCCCAAGGTCGCTGAGGCGGCTGTGGTCGGCGCGACCGACGACACCACCGGACAGGCGATCGTGGCGTTCGTCATCCTGCGCTCCGAGGCCGGCGACGGCGGGGAGGATGTTGTGGCCGAGCTGCGCAAGCACGTGGCCGACGAGATCTCCCCGATCGCCCGGCCCCGGCAGGTGATGGTGGTCGAGGAGCTGCCCAAGACCCGCTCGGGCAAGATCATGCGCCGGCTGCTCCGCGACATCGCCGAGAACCGCGAGCTGGGCGACGTCACCACGCTGACCGACTCGACGGTGATGGACCTGATCAAGGACAATCTGGCCACCAGCAAGGCCGGTGACGAAACCTGAGGCGACCGGGGATATAGGGTCGCCGTGAGCGAAGGGAGCTGATCATGACGGACCTGCCGGTGGGCGATCTCATCAAGTCCATCTCCGACGACGTCAAGCAGCTGGTGCGCGACGAGGTCGCCCTGGCCAAGGCGGAGCTCGTTCCCGCGGCCAAGAACGGCGGGATGGGGGCCGGCCTGTTCGCGGGCGCCGGCTACTTCGCCATCTCTGCGCTTTCGGTGCTCTACCTCGCCGCCGGCTTCGGCCTGGCCGAGCTCTTCGACTGGGGCGTCTGGCTCGGCCTGCTGGTCGTCGGTGTCGTGCTGTTCCTCGTCGCCGGAATCTGCGCCGGGATCGGCTACATGCTGGTCAAGAAGGTGAAGCCGCCGGAGAAGTCCATCGCCCAGGCCAACCGGACGGTGACCGAGGTCAAGGTCGCTGCCCAGCAGGCGCTCGCCGCAGCCAAGGCGCCACAGATCGAGGGCGAGGTCGTGCGCGAGCCGAGGGCGTTGCTCTGAGCCGTGCCTCGGGGCACAAATTGACC
>DASQUF010000242.1:0-10070 GCA_035641435.1 Propionibacteriaceae bacterium
TCAGCATCACGTCATGTGTGTGAAAGTCGGCCTGGCCCCCGAACGACAGCTCCGGTTATGAACGTGTCCCTGGCCGCTGTAGCCTCCGACCCCGGAAGCACCATCAGCGGTATCCAGACGGCGATCACTCTCAACACGCTCGTGATGGCCACGAGCATCCACCCAGCTCGTCAGCGGCATCAGTTGACCCGGATGCGCCCCGGCAGCCCTCGATAACCATCTACGCGGGACCCACACGACGATTCAGCGGTGTCTTCGCAGTGCAGTTCACCCATTGTGAGTGATCTCGCTACGCCAGAGGGATGATTCACTGAACTCCATGTGCAGATGGATGGCTTATTCAGGAGACCCGATCCTGGCCGAGGTCCTGCTGTTCCGCCCAGTTCACTCCATCATCGATCAGAGTTTGCACTCCCGCATGGGCGCGACGACGACCAACGGCGACGGCTTCGGGATCGGCTGGTACGGCGAGGGCGCCGAACCCGCGCTCTTCAAGAGCATCGACCCGGCCTGGAACGACATGAACCTGCGGGAGATAGCCGGCCGGATCCGCACACCGTTGCTGTTCGCCCACATCCGGGCGTCGACCGGCACACCGGTGCAGCGATCGAACTGCCATCCGTTCCGGCACGGGCGATGGTTGTGGATGCACAACGGCGCCATCCGCGGATTCCACGAGGTCAAGCGGGACCTGCTGATGGCGGTCGATCCGGCCTTGTACCCGGACATCGAAGGCTCGACGGACTCCGAGACACTGTTCTACCTGGCGCTCACCTTCGGCCTGACCGACGATCCCTTCGCCGCGGTCGCCCGCGCCGTCGGGCTGGTGGAGAAGGTCGGCCGCGAGCACGGTGTGGAACACCCGATGCAGATGACTGTCGCGACCAGCGACGGCGAGTCCATCTGGGCCTTCCGCTACTCCAGCGAAGGACAGAGTCGGTCGCTGTTCTTCTCCACCGATGTCGTGGCGCTACGCCAGCTGCACCCCGACGTAGAGATCCTGCGCGGTCTGGGTGAGGAGACCCGGCTGGTGGTCTCCGAGCCTCTTGGTGATCTCCCCGGTGCGTGGAACGAAGTGCCCGAGTCCTCGGCCGGGGTGGTCCGTCCAGGCCGGGACGAGATACGGCCCTTCCAGCCCGTCGGACCCTGAGGTGTCACCCGCGCGGCAGGCCGTGTCGGGTCGTTCCAGGTACGTCGACAGACAGGTCAATCAGGCATGCACCTGGGCGGCAGGGGTCGGATGACCAGAGAAACCCCTCAAGAAGCGGATGTTCGCCCTGGCGACGTCTAGTACGCGAAGAGAGTACGGCTGAGGATCCGCGTACGCATCACGCTGACCTGATCATCGAGAATCACCGGATTGAACGGGGGACACTGCGCAGGCAGCTACCCTCGGTAGGCGGTCTGGTGAGCTTTCTCGCGATCTGGTTCGATCAGATGATCGGTAGGGTGGCGATGCGGGCCGCCGCTACGGCGACCGCTCCCGTTGCCGCTATCAGCAGGAGTATTCGGGCGAAGCGGGAAAGGAACGAGGATGTGACTCCGGCGAAAAAGAGGGCTACGGCGAGCAGGATCGTCGTGCCAACGTAGGCCTCCGCGACGTCGTCCGCTTCTTGACTCTCCCGGCCCGCCTGTTCTGCCGCTGCCACCGTTTTGTTGTAGTCGGCGAACTGTTCGGCGAGATAGTCCTTGTCTTCGAACACTCCGACGTTGGGTTCGCCCGCCTTCGCTGCTGCTTCCCAACGGCTGAGGACCGGTAGGAAGTCCGGGCGCACAACTGACCGGCGATAGAACTGCAGGAGTTCGGCGTTCCCCTGCTGGCTGGCTTCAGCGTACTTGGCGACAACGACGCTGTCGTAGGTGATCCGCTGGGTAGCCAGACCAAAGAGCCGCGAACCCTCGATGCGTTGGGTGGCAGCGGCCCGGGACAGGTCACCGCTCTGCCCGTTCCATCGGGTGGCTTGAAAGCCGCACCAGGCGGTGCCGATCGTTGTGATGCCCAGGAGGAGGACAGCTACAAGCTCCAGGAAACGGTCGCCCAGCGGCACGGTTCTGTCGCTCACGGTTGTGCGTTCGGGGTGGGCTCTGGTGGGACAGGCTGAGCAGCCCGATCGGTGGTCGAGATGCCGACCACCCCAGGGCCTGGAGGACGCGCCGCAACCTGCAAAACCTGCGTGCGCTGGATCAGCTCACCCCATAGGTCAGTCTCGCGGTAGCGCCAGGCGTCCTCGTTCGACAGTGTCAGGTTCTGCTGGAGGTCTGCGTCGTTGGCCGCACGGGCCAAGCGTGTCGGCGCTTCGGCCTTCTCGCGCTCCAGCTCATGCCGCGCACGGAGAGTGGCCTGGATGACGTCTCCGGTCCTACCGAACTCTGCGGCACCCAGCAGGAAGGCGCTGAGTTCGATGCCACTTGCGTCGAGAGCCTCCGCCACGGCCGCGCCCACGGACTTCTGACAGACCTCGAGCGGGGCGCCGAACATGTCGTCGATACCGATGGCGGGATCGCGAAGGGCGGCGCTGATCGCAGCGCTGCTCGCGTCCCGGACGATGCCGAAGACACCGGCCGGACCAAACCGTTCATGAACGTGGCGGAGCTCATCCTGCACCAGCCTGAATCTGACCGTGTAGGGAACCGTTGCCCTGGTCCGATCACCCAGGGTCACCTCCAGGGCCGGCCCAGATCTCTCGAGCGCATCGCCGTCGGCGGATGCAGGACCGCCCGCGCGATAGGTCAACTCGACTGACGGATAGATCTCAACCATCTTCCGACGCAGAGCCGGCACAAAGTGTGGTCCTGGAAGCAGCGCGGTATCGGTGGCCCGCCCCCTCACCATCAGCAACCCCAGGCTGCCGGACGGAACCCTGACCAGCGATGCTGTAACGAACAGCCACACCAGCACACCGATCATGGGGATCGCGACCACCAGGACGATGATCCAGGCTACTGTGCTCACTTCCGCCCTACTTCCGCGCCCTGAGGCGCAATTTCGACAACTCTTACGGAGCCGCTCGGCAGCTTCCGGGATGCAGCACTAGCCGTTCGAACACTACCGGGCGACCTGTTCCCGGGTGGCTGTCTGCCTGAACCGCCGATCCCGAACCAGCATGCACTGACTCCGTCGGCGAGTATCGCGGGTCGGACGATGCAAGCGGCAGCGCAAGTCCGGGATTTCACCTGGCAGCAGGATGTCACGTGCCATTTGGCTGGGCATCACCCCATGTATGTGAAGGTCGCCCTGTCGACTCCGACTCTGTCGAGGTTCGGGACCTCTCAACCCAAAGCCATGGCGCCGCAGCCCTGGTGGGCCTGTGATCTCAGCGGTAAGACCAGCTTCAGGTCTCCGGTGCCTCTCCGGCTGCGCAAGCGTCGCAAGGGACCGCGGTGCGACCGCGGTCCTCGCCTGCGCCGTTCACACGTTCTGGATGATGCGACGGATTCGCTGTCCACGTTGGATCAGACACGGTCGCCCGAGAAGCCCGACAAGAAGGTAGGAACGTTTTCATGACCTCCGTTATCGGTGAGGTTCTCCCCCTCGCGGTCGGTGTCGCGATCAGCCCGATTCCGATCATCGCGGCAATCTTGATGTTGCTGTCGCCCAGGGCGAAGTCGACGAGTGTCGCCTTCCTGGGCGGTTGGATCGTCGGCATCGTGGTGGCCATTGTGGTGTTCACCCTGCTGTCGTCTGTGCTTCCGCAGGGCGACACCGGCGCTCCGTCACGGACCGCTGGTGTGATCAAGATCGTCTTAGGTGGGCTGCTCTTGGTGGTAGCCGCCCGACAGTGGCGTGGTCGGCCGGCTGAGGGTGAGGAGGCGGCCCTGCCGACGTGGATGTCCGCCATCGACTCCATGACCCCGGTCAAGGGGCTGGGACTCGGCTTCCTGCTGGCTTCGGTGAACCCGAAGAACCTGCTCTTAGGCGCCTCGGCCGGACTGGTAGTCGGATCGGCGCAACTGACCTCGGGCGAGATTACCGTCGTGGTAATCGTCTTCACCATGCTCGCCGGCTGCACGGTGATCATTCCAGTCATCGCCTACCTGATCGCCTCGGAGCGGATGCGCGGGCCGCTGGAAGGGCTGCGGAGGTGGCTGGTGGCCAATAACGCGACGATCATGGCGGTGTTGTTGTTGGTGATCGGCGTTTCGGTGATTGGTAAGGGACTTGAAAGCTTCTAGCGACCAAAGGATCGCTAGGGCTACTTGTGCGACTCTCGCTTCTTGAGCCGTGGGCAGGCCACGGGGTATCCATCAGACTTGGCCGACGCAGTACTCATCGCGGCGACGCCAATTTCGCGTGTCGTCAGCTCGGCGAGGTGCGGCGGCGGTTGCCGTCCGTTGGCAGCCGGCCAGTTTCCAGCAGCTGGGTGGCGACGGTGCCGACCTTCGACTGGGTGCTTCGGGCTGCCCGGCGGAGGCGGTTGAACGCGACCACGGCGTCGACGCCGTCGCGCGCCATCAGGTATCCGACGCCGCGCTCGATCACCGCTCGGTAGTCCAGCGCGTACTGCAGCTGCGCGGCCAGCTCAGTGGCTTGGTGCGCCGACAGCGTGGAGCTGAGAAGCATCCCGACGATGTTGCTGAAGCGAGTCAGAGCGGCGCGCTCCGACTCGTCCCAGTCAGCCGGGTGGTCCTTGTAGACGTCGAGCGTTCCGACGATGACTCCTCCGAGCCGCACCGGCACCCCGAGGACGGCGTGTACGTGGTGCGGCGCCATGGCCGCCGCCAGCGCGGGCCAGCGCGAATCGGTCGCCAGGTCGGTCACGGTGATCGCATGACCGAACACGAAAGCCTCGGTGCACGGGCCGGACCCGGTCTCGCTCTCGAGCGTCTCGAGCATGCGGCCGGGTCCGTTGGAGGCCGCGACGTAACGGCTGACGTTCTGCTCGTCGGCCAGCATGATGCCGCTGCCGCTGACCCCGAAAAGCTCGACGCACGCCTCGGTGACCTCATGCAAGGCGGCGAGGAGGTTCCCGTCCGGGTGGTCGCGGTCGGTGAGTCGGCGCAGGCTGCTCGCCAGGGCGTCGGTGTCAATGGGCATGGCGAGCGTTCGATCGGTCTCGACGTGGCGTCATCGGCCACTGTCCGGAGCGGAGTTCCCGGGCTTCGTCAGGTCCGAGCGGAGGCCCGGTTCCGGGTGGTGGCTCCGGCCCGAGTCCACCGTCTGAACGGCAAGGTCGAGGGTGACGCCGATGACCCTCGCGTACGCCTCGTTCGCCCTGATCTCCATTTCGGTCCACCGGTGCGCGCGGTGTCGCACCGCGTTGAGGTTGCCGACCACACTTCCCCAGACCCGGACCGGTGAGGCGAGCACCGCCCGGACCCCAGTCGCGGCGATGCGACGCCACAACCCTGCGTAGCCGGGAGCTTCCGCGAGGTCAGCAACGGCGACGGTTTCCTCCCGTTCCGACGCGTCGATCCCGGGTCCCTCACCGATCTCAGCCTGGACTCGCTCCAGCGCGGAGGCCGGAGGATTGGTGAACCCGGCCGTTCGCAACGCGTCGTCGTGGTCGAGCAGCATCAGGCCAACCCCGTCGACGCCGAGGACGTCGACCGCCGACTCCACCATGCAGGCGAGCCGGTCCGCGAGGGCGGACGCCACTTCGTCCTCTGGGACGGACAACGGCGGCAACCGGGTGCTCAGCACGGTCGCTGGGCTCAGCTCATCGTCGCTCGCCATGGGCCTTTCCAGTTGCCTCGCTCCGAGGTCGGCTGTTGGAGCCGCCCGCATAGCTGCGCATCCAGGCTGGCGGCGAGCACTTCGTCCTCGGGGGCGAGCCGGCCGAAGGATCGATCGTGGATAAGCCGCGCGATGATCTGGATCTTGAGGTTGTTGTGCTGCGAGAGCCGCACCAAGAGCTGCCAGGCTCGCTCGGGCGTGATCTCGTACCGGACCGCCAGCATGCCGGTCACCACGCCGTACCGCTGGCGATGCGTCAACGCCTCGCGCAGCTGAGCGACCTCTGCCTCCAGCTCGGCAATGCGTTCCTGTCCAGCGAGCAACGGTTCGACATCGTCGACCAGGTCAACGTTCTCAACGTGACCTCTGTCCTTGAGCATGCGCCAACCTCTGCGTCACGGTCCGCGGACACAAGGCGGAGCACCGATCGGCCGTCAGTTTAGACACAGGATCTCGGGGGTAACAACTGCCTCCGCCGGTGAGCGGCCTTGCCATCTATCGGGTGGCCCTGGCCTAATCCCTGTCAGCAGTCTGAGCCGGTCGGGCGCACCGACTCCAGGCCGCGCGCTGGACCGACAGCAGCGCGACCAGGAGCGATACCGATAGCCTGCGCACATGGCCGAAGTGAGGCTCCCCGGAGGCCCGACACTGAGCTTTCAGGAGTGGGGTCGCCCGGACGGCGCGGTGGTCCTGATGCTGCACGGCTTGACCTCCTCGGGCGCCACGTGGCGGCACGTCGCTCCCGCGCTCGGCGCGAACTTCCGAGTGATCGCGCCCGACGCCCGCGGGCATGGCCGCAGCGAGTGGACCAAGGACTACTCGCTCGAGCTGATGGCCGACGACGTGGTCGGCTTCTGTGAGCAGGTCGGCATCCTGGGCGCCATCGTCGTGGGCCACTCGATGGGCGCGCTCACCGCGTACGCGCTGGCGGCTCGCCGACCCGATCTGGTCCGTTCCCTGGTCCTGGAGGAGATTCCGCCGCCCGACCCGGCGAACCCACCGCGGCCGCTGCCGCGCCAGCATCAGCCAGGCGACGACCACGATTGGCGCGCCGTGATCGCCGTCCACCGCTGGCGGAACGCGCCGCCGCCGGAGTGGTGGGACATGGCCGACCAGATTCTCGCGGAGACCCTGGTGATCAGCGGATCGAAGAGCTACCTGCCGGCCAAGCGGCTGGAAGAGCTGTGCCACCGGCTGCCGCGGGGCCGCTTCGCGTCGGTGGATCGCGGCCACGTCCCGCACGAGGAACGGCCCAGTGACTTCCTGCGCGTCGTCCAACCGTTCGTCGGCTATTTCGCCAAGTAGCGCCCCGAGCCCCACCTATCCTTGGTCGCATGTCGGCCCCGACCTCGGCTCTCGCAGCCGCGTCCCCCGGCGGACTGAAGAAGGCGTTCCGGCGTAACGCTCTGCCGCGTGACCCGAACCCGGGCGAGCCCTACCCGAAGCGGCTGGTCAGGAAGCCCCTGTTCTGGGTCACCGTCGTGATGCTAGGTGTCTACGCGACCCTGCTGGTCCTGCTGTACCAGCAGACCGTCCCGGACCGGGAGGTCCCGGGTGGCATCATGCCGGGCCTGGGCACCGAGGCGGTGCCGATCGCCGCGAAGTACGCCGCGGTCACCGCCATCCCCCTGTCGCTGCTGTTCTTGTGGGCCGACCGCTTCCGGCCGCAGCGCTTCTGGGTCTGGCTGATGACGTTCGGCTGGGGCGCCTGCGTGGCCACGTTCGTGTCGGCCCAGGTCAACACCTGGGCGGCTGGACACCTGAGCATCATCGGCGACGGCGACCCGGCCACCGGCCCCCGGGCGGCGATCTTCGTGGCGCCCTTCGTCGAGGAGGCGGCGAAGGGGACTGTGCTGTTCTGGCTGGTGATCCTGATGCGCTACCAGTGGGTCAGCCGGCTCAGCGGCATCGTGCTCGCCGGACTGTCGGGAGCGGCGTTCGCCTTCACCGAGAACATCCTCTACTACGGTCGCGTCTACCGGTACGCGGCGCGGACCTTCGGCGAAGTGCCGCCGTTGGAGGCCCTGCAGGACCTGTTCGTGCTCCGCGGCGTGATGACGTTCTTCGGCCATCCTCTGTTCACCGCCATGATCGGCATCGGGCTGGCGGTGGCCGTCCGCTCCAAGAGCAAGGTGGTCCGGGTGGTGGCGCCGCTGGCCGGCTACTGCGCCGCATCGTTCCTGCACATGGCGTTCAACACCTCGGCGAGCCTGATCTCCGGGCCCGGCCTGCTGTTCATCTACATCGGGGTGGCCCTCCCGCTGGTCATCGGGATGATCATCTTCATCGTGCGCCAGCTGTTCCGCGAGGGCCGGCTGATCCGCGAGCGGCTGACCGACTACGTGCGGGTCGGCTGGCTGGCCGAGGGCGACCCGGAGGCGCTGTCTCGGCTCCGCACCCGGCTGCGTGGCCTCTGGCACGCTGTCTTCCTCGGCCCCGACGCGTTTCTGGCCACCATCCGGCTGCAGCGCGCAGTGACGGAGCTGGCCTACCTCCGAGACGCCATGACCCGGGGGATCGTCGACCAGACCGGTGTGCTGCGGGAGAAGGCGCTGCTGGCCATGACCCGTGCGGTCCGCGGGCAGGCGGTGGTATCACCGCAGGGACGGGCGCCGTACCCCTCGTTCCGCCGCCAGCCCGCCGCGCTTCCCGCGTACGCTCCGGCCAGCTTCCCGGGGCCCGCCGGGTTGGGTGGCAACTACCCGGCGCCGAGCGCCTTCCCGGCGCCGACCAACGCCGCGGCTGGGGTGCCGTCCGCCGGCAGCAGCCCGCTGGGGCAGACTGCTACCCAGTACTCCGAGGTCGATCCCACCTGGAAACCGCCGGGGCAGTAGACATAGCTCGCCGCGAGGACTGGTGGTCGCTACGCTCGCGCGAGCCTGATGAAGGAGCAAACCCATGACCGTCCGGCCGGCTGCCTCGGCTGCCCGGGGGACGGGAACGCCCTTGGAGACGGCCCTGCTCGAGCTGCGGGCCGCCGTCGCGCCGGTCTCGCTGCCCCTGCCGCTGCCGGACGCGGCTGAGCAGCGGCAGGCCGTACGCGAGATCACCGCCCAGCTCGACGACTATGTGCTGCCCCGGCTGGCCACCATCGACGCCCCGTTGCTCGCGGTGGTCGGGGGCTCGACCGGAGCGGGGAAGTCCACGCTGGTCAACTCCCTGGTCCGGCGACGGGTGACTGCGCCTGGGGTGATCCGCCCCACCACCCGGGCACCGGTGCTGGTGCACCACGGCGCCGACGCCCACTGGTTCACCGACGACCGGATCCTGCCCGGACTCGCCCGCTCCACCGGAGGCGGGCAGGACTCGCGCTCGCTGCAGCTCGTGGTCGACGAGTCGATGCCGCCTGGTCTGGCCCTGCTCGACGCGCCCGACATCGACTCCGTGGTGGCGGAGAACCGGCAGCTCGCCAGCCAGCTGCTGGCCGCCGCCGATCTCTGGCTGTTCGTCACGTCCGCCGCCCGCTACGCCGACGCCGTGCCCTGGGACTACCTGATCTCCGCCGCCGAGCGCAGCGCGGCGGTCGCGGTCGTACTGGATCGGGTGCCTCCGCGGGCGATCGCGGACATCCCGCCGCACCTGGGCCAGATGATGAGCGAACGCGGGCTGGGCGAATCGGTGTTGTTCGCGGTGCCGGAGACGGCGGTGGACGACGAGGGGCTGCTGCCGATCGCGGCCGTGCAGCCGATCCGGGGCTGGTTGGCCGCGTTGGCCGCAGACCGGACCAGCCGGGCCCGCGTGGTCCACCAGACTCTGGACGGGGCCATCGGCGCCCTGGTCGGCAAGGCGCCGGAGCTGGCCCGGGCGGTGGACGAGCAGGTCGAGGTCATTGCCCAGCTCAGGGCGGAGGCCGACCAGTCCTACGCGGAAGCCGTGCGTACGGTGGGTGTGCAGTCGGCCGACGGGACCCTGCTGCGGGGAGAGGTGCTGGCCCGCTGGCACGAGTTCGTCGGGACCGGGGAGTTCTTCCGAGCGCTCGAGCAGAAGATCGGCTGGCTACGGGACCGCGTGGTCGCGGCGTTCCGCGGTGAGCCGCCGGAGACGCGCAACCTCAAGGTCGCGGTGGAGTCGGGGCTGGAGTCGCTGCTCCGGGACGAGGCGGACGCCGCCGCCGAGCGGGCCGAGGCGTCCTGGCAGGCCCACGCGGCGGGGCGGCAGCTGGTGGGGGACAGTCCGCTGGACCTGGCCCGGTCGTCCCCCGACTTCCCGCGGACGGCCGAACGGGCGGTCCGCGACTGGCAGGGTGCGGTGCTGGACCTGGTGGCGGACGAGGGCATGGGCAAGCGCTCCCGCGCCCGGTACCTGGCCCTGGGGGTGAACGGCGTCGGGGTCGCACTGATGATTGTGGTCTTCGCCCATACCGGCGGGCTGGTCGGGGCCGAGGTCGGAGTGGCCG
>DASQUF010000243.1:0-6067 GCA_035641435.1 Propionibacteriaceae bacterium
CGGGTGGTGGCCGCGGGCACGTCGCTGGTGCTGCCCGACCTGACCCGCCGGCTGATCGCGGAGCACCAGCCGCGGACCACCGCCCGCGGAGCCGCCGCGCTGCCGCAGCTGACCGAGCGGGAGGCCGACGTGCTCGGCCTGGTCGTCGCCGGGCTGTCCAACGCCGAGATCGCCAATCGGCTCTACCTGAGCACGGAGACAATCAAGACCCACCTCAGCCGGCTGCTGGTCAAGCTGAACGCCCGGGACCGCACCCAGGCCGTGATCGTCGCGTACGAGACTGGCTTCGTGACTCCGACCGGCAGCTGACGACGACCGGTCGCGAACCGATCAGGAATCGAGAAGCACGGCCCGGTACGCCGCCACTAGCGTTCCCGACATGAACACCTCACCCAACACCTCAGCAGACAGCACGACCGGCTCGGCCACCTCGGGCGCCAAGACCCTGCTGCATCCGGTCTCCGACCTGGCCGCAGCGAAGGCCGTGTACACCGCACTCCTCGGCGTGCCGCCGCAGACCGACGAGTCCGACTACGTCGGCTACGAGGCCGCCGGCCAGCACATCGGCCTGGTCCCCAACGGCGGACCGCAGGGCATGACCTCGCCGGTCGCCCACTGGCACGTCCCGGACATCAAGGCGAAGCTGGCCGAGCTGACCGCGGCCGGAGCCGAGGTCAAGGACCCGGCCCGCGAGGTGGGCTGGGGTCGCCTGGTCGCCACCGTCACCGATCCCGACGGCAACGTCCTCGGGCTGATCCAAGACCGGTGAGCCCCGAACCTCGCCCGCGCGACCAGCGCCGTCGCGACACCGAGCAGCGGCTCACCTCCGACATCGACCTGTGGCTGGCCAGCGCCTCAACGGACGGGACGCCGTACCTGGTGCCGCTGTCCTTCGACTGGGACGGCGAGGCGCTGCTGGTGGCGACGCCGACGAACAGCCCCACCGGCCGGAACCTGGCCGCCAGCCGAGTCACTCGGCTGGCCCTGGGCCAGACCCGCGACGTCACCATGATCGACGGTGACGTCGAGATTCTTCCGATGGACGCGCTTTCGGCGGAGGCCGGCGACCGGTTCGCCGCCCGGGCCGGCTTCGACCCGCGGGAGCTGACCCCGTCGTACTGCTGGTTCCGGATCACCCCGCGCCGCATCCGGGCCTGGCGCGAGGTGGACGAGCTGGCCGATCGCGAGCTGATGCGCGACGGCCGCTGGTTGTCTGACTGATAGGAAGGAGAAACGATGAGCATCGCCACCAGGACCGACAAGCGGTCGTCCGGGCCGCCCGGTACCACCAACCACGACCTGATCCGCGTACACGGCGCGCGGGTGAACAACCTCAAGGACATCAGCGTCGACATCCCGAAGCGGCAGCTGACGGTGTTCACCGGCGTCTCCGGATCGGGCAAGAGCTCGCTGGTGTTCGGCACCATCGCCGCGGAGTCGCAGCGCCTGATCAACGAGACGTACAGCGCCTTCGTGCAGGGCTTCATGCCCACGCTGACCCGGCCGGACGTCGACGTCCTCGAGGGACTGACGACGGCGATCATCGTGGACCAGGAGCGGATGGGGGCGAACCCGCGCTCCACCGTCGGCACCGCCACCGATGCCAACGCCATGCTGCGGATCCTGTTCAGCCGGATCGGCAAGCCGCACGTCGGACCGCCGACGGCCTTCTCGTTCAACGTCCCGACTCGCACGGCGAGGGGCTCGATGGACATCGACCGGGGCAAGGGCGAGCGGCTCGTGGTGACCGAGGTCGTCTACCAGGGCGGCATGTGCCCGCGCTGTGAAGGCATGGGTTCGGTCAACGACTTCGACCTGTCGGCGCTCTACGACGACTCGAAGGCGCTCAGCGAGGGCGCGCTCACCATCCCCGGCTACAGCATGGACGGCTGGTACGGCCGCATCTTCAGCGGCAGCGGCTTCTTCAACATGGACAAGCCGATCCGGAAGTTCACCAAGAAGGAGCTGCACGACCTGCTGTACCGGGAGCCGACCAAGATCAAGGTCGAGGGGATCAACCTCACCTACGAGGGCCTGATCCCGAAGATCCAGAAGTCGATGCTGTCCAAGGACGTCGACGCCATGCAGCCGCACGTACGCGCCTTCGTGGAGCGGGCGGTGACCTTCACGACCTGTCCGGACTGCGACGGCACCCGGCTCAGCCCGGAGGCGCGGTCGGCGAAGATCAACGGCAAGAACATCGCCGACCTCTGCGCGATGCAGATCAGCGACCTCGCCGACTGGGTGCGGAAGCTGGACGAACGGTCGGTCGCCCCGCTGTTGGAGGCGCTGGGCGAGACACTTGACTCGTTCACCGAGATCGGGCTGGGCTACCTCTCGCTGGACCGCACGGCCGGCACGCTGTCCGGCGGTGAGGCCCAGCGGACCAAGATGATCCGGCACCTCGGCTCCTCGCTCACCGACGTCACCTACGTCTTCGACGAGCCCACCATCGGCCTCCACCCGCACGACATCCAGCGGATGAACGAGCTCCTGCTGCGGCTGCGCGACAAGAGCAACACCGTCCTGGTGGTGGAGCACAAGCCCGAGACCATCGCCATTGCGGACCACGTCGTCGACCTGGGCCCGGGCGCCGGGAGCGGCGGCGGCGAGGTCTGTTTCGAGGGCACGGTGGACGGGCTGCGGCGGAGTGACACGACGACCGGCCACCACCTCGACGACCGGGCGAAGCTCAAGGAGTCGGTGCGGTCGTCGGCCGAGGCGCTCGAGATTCGCGGTGCGTCCACCCACAACCTCCAGGACGTGGATGTCGACATCCCGCTCGGTGTGCTGTGCGTGATCACCGGTGTCGCCGGTTCCGGCAAGAGCTCGTTGATCTCGGGCTCGGTCGCCGACCGCGACGGCGTGGTGCTGGTCGACCAGGCCGCGATCCGCGGTTCCCGACGGAGCAACCCGGCGACCTACACCGGGCTGCTCGACCCGATCCGCAAGGCGTTCGCCAAGGCCAACGGGGTGAAACCCGCGCTGTTCAGCTCCAACTCCGAGGGTGCCTGCCCAGCGTGCAACGGTGCCGGGGTCATCTACACCGAGCTGGGCGTCATGGCGACCGTCGAGTCGGTGTGCGAGGAGTGCGAAGGCAAGCGGTTCCAGGCCTCGGTGCTGGAGTACCGGCTGGGCGGGCGGAACATCGCCGAGGTGCTCGCGATGTCGGCGACCGAGGCCCGGGACTTCTTCGGGAACGGAGAAGCGCGTACGCCGGCCGCGCACACGATCCTCGACCGGTTCGTCGACGTCGGACTCGGCTACCTCAGCCTCGGTCAGCCGCTCACCACACTCTCCGGCGGCGAGCGGCAGCGGCTCAAGCTGGCGACGCACATGGCCGAGAAGGGTGGCGTCTACGTCCTCGACGAGCCCACCGCCGGCCTGCACCTCGCCGACGTCGAGCAGCTGCTCGGACTGCTCGACCGGCTCGTCGAGTCCGGCAAGTCGGTGGTCGTCATCGAGCACCACCAGGCCGTCATGGCGCACGCCGACTGGATCATCGACCTCGGCCCGGGCGCCGGCCACGACGGCGGCCAGATCGTTTTCGAGGGAACCCCGGCCGACCTTGTGGCCGCCCGCTCGACCTTGACCGGGAAGCACCTCGCGGAGTACGTCGGGGGCTGACCTTTGCTCCGCGCGGGCGACGCGTTTGCCGCGTCGATGCGGCAAACGCGTGTCCCGGAGCCGCGGCCGACACCCGTCAGCCGCATTGACGCGGCTAACGCCGCAGGGGGAGGGGGCAGACCGCCTTTGGCAAGTCAGGGCACCGTACGCCGCATGATCAGCTGCGGCCGGGCGGTGGCGTTGGCCTGGCGAGCGGCGGCGACGGTGAAGCCGGCGGCTTCGTAGAGCCGCCGCGGCCCCCGCCACAGCTCCGCCCCGGGCGCACGTTCGCCGCGGTCGACCGGGTACGCCTCCAGCAGCCCGATGCCATGCTCCGCCGCGTACGCGATCACCGCGTCGAGCAGCGCCCTGGCCACGCCCCGACGGCGCGCCCGCGGCGCGATCACGAAGCACACCACCGAGGTGACCTCCGCATCGTCGACCGGCTGCAGTACCGGGGAGGCGACGATCCGGGCGAACTCGCTTCGCGGCCCGATGCTCACCCACCCGACCGGGCCGGCGTCGTCGTACGCGATCATCCCGGCGGTGCGCTTCGCCCGGGCGGCTCGGCGGACGGCCCGATGGTGCAGGTCGCGATGCTCAGCCGGGCTGGAGTGGGCGTAGTCGCGGTGGGTCAGCCGAAGGTACGCGCACTGACAGGTCCGCGGGTCGCCGCGGGCGAACAGCGTGTCCAGGTCGCCGAGCCGGGCCGGGGTGATCGGCACGATGCGCAGATCCACCACGAGGATCACGTTAGACCTGGCCAGAGCGGGTAAGACTGTGGGCGTGCCGCGACTCAGGACGGTCTCGCCGAAGGACCCGGGGTGGACCCGCCGCCGGGCCGGCAAGGGTTTTGTCTACCTCGACCAGGCCGGCGCCCGGCTGGCCGAGGCGGATGCGGATCGCTGCCGGCTGCTGGTCATCCCACCCGCCTGGGAGCAGGTGTGGATCTGCCCGCGGCCCAACGGTCACCTGCAGGCGGTGGGCACCGACGCGGCCGGGCGGCGGCAGTACATCTATCACGAGCAGTGGCGGCGGCAGCGGGACAAGTCCAAGCACGACCGGGTGCTCGCCGTCGCCGGCCGGCTGCCCGCCGCTCGCCGGTCGGTGGCCAAGGATCTGCAGCTCGAGGGGATGCCGATGGAGCGGGCGCTGGGCACCGCGTTCCGGCTGCTCGACCTGGGGTTCTTCCGGATCGGCGGTGAGGCGTACGCGGAGCAGAACAACTCCTACGGGCTCGCCACGATCCAGAAGCAGCACGTCTCGATCGAGGGCGACAGCGTGGTGTTCGACTACGTCGCCAAGTCCGGACAGGAGCGCTACGTCGCGCTGGCCGACGACCTGGTCCGGAAGGCTGTCCGCGACCTGCTGCGGCGGCGCGGCGGCGGGCCGGAGCTGCTGGCGTACCGGGATGGCAAGACGTGGAGAGACGTCACCTCGGCCGATATCAACGCCTACATCAAGGACAAGGTCGGCGAGGACGTGTCGGCCAAGGACTTCCGCACCTGGCACGGCACCGTGATAGCCGCCGTCGCCCTGGCCGAGGCGAACCAGGAGGCCCGTACGGAGTCGGCGCGTAAGCGGGCCGTGTCCCGGGCGATGCGGGAGGTGTCGGAGTATCTCGGCAACACCCCGGCCGTGGCCCGTAAGTCCTACGTCGACCCGCGGGTGATCGACCTGTTCCACGACGGGGTGACGATCGCGCCCGACCTGGCCAGCACCGACGACGACCTCGGCGACGGCACCACCCACGGCAAGATCGAACGCGCCGTCCTCAACCTGCTCGAGCAGTAGTCGCCGGCCCTCTCTCTACGAGAACTGCCGACAGATTGCCGGTTCTGAGGTCGATCTCCGGCAATCTGTCGGCAGTTTCCTTAGAAGGGACGAAGCCGAAACCTACGGGTTGTCGAACTTCGTGGCCTGGCTGGCGTCGCGCAGGGCGCTGGAGACGTCGTCCTTGGCCTGCTCGGTGTTGGCCTCGGCCTGCTCCCGCTGGCCCTCGGCCTCCATTCCGGGCTTGTCCGTAGCGTCGCCGACGCCTTCCTTCACCTTGCCGGCGGCCTCTTTGATCTTGTCACCGAGTCCCATCAGAACCTCCTGTTGCTCTCGGGTGGGTGTCGATCTTGATTTCGACGGTACACCCATCCCGAACGGCCAAGGCGGCCCCCGGGGGGTGAAAGTTCCAGCCCGTTTGTCGGTGGGGGCTTCTAATGTTCTTCCGGAGGGGGTCGCGGGATGGAACCGCTGGAGTTCGAGGCCGAGCTGTGGCTGTGGGATGCGCGGCGGGCCGATACGTGGACCTTCGTCAGCGTGCCCGGGGAGCTGTCGGAGGAGATCCGGGAGCGGGCGGCGGCGCTCCCGCCGGCGGGCTTCGGGTCGGTGCGAGTGGCGGTGACGATCGGCACGTCGACCTGGCAGACCTCGGTCTTCCCCGGCGACGACGGGCGCTACGGCCTGCCGG
>DASQUF010000244.1:0-16019 GCA_035641435.1 Propionibacteriaceae bacterium
CTCGGCCATGCTCCGCAGCACCCACTGCTGGGTCCACAACCGACGCGGCCGGGCCAGGGTGGTGATCGCGGCGGCGACGTCCTCCGCGGTGTCGATCATGAGGTCCTCTCGCTCGGTCGCCGCGCGGCCCACAGCAGGCCTCGTTCGATCACGGTGCGGACCGTCGGATTGTCGACCACGTCCAAGCTGTGTCCCGGGGTGGCGACGAAGATCCGCCCGGCGCCCCAGGTCCGGGTCCAGATCGCCGGCGAGACGACCGGCCGGTGCCACGGGTCCTCCGGTCGGGCGGCCAGGGTGGTGGTCGCCAGCACGTCGATGTAGTCGTCGGTGAGCACCCAGTACTGCTCGGTGTAGAGCTCGAAGTCGTTGAGCCCGGCCACGATGGGGTGGTCGCGGGTCTGGGGCCGGATGTTCACGGTGTAGGTCACATAGTTGTCGCTCGGGTCGCCCGTGCGGTGTCCCGGGATGCGTGCGGGATGGTCGGCGAACTGTCCGCCGACCAGATGCAGGTAGTCCGAGGTGTTGCGGAACGAGTCGGCGATCCCGCCGTGCCATCCGCCGAACCCGGTACCGGCGGCGATCGCCGCCCGCAGCCCGGCCACGGCCTCGTTGCTGGCCGTCCCCATCGTGTAGCACTGCATCACCAGGTCGATGCCGGCCATGGCGTCGGCGTCGGTGTAGACCTCGGGACTGTCCTCGACCCGGACCGCGAAGCCATTGGCCTCCAGGTAGGGGATGAAGCGGTCGGTGGCCTCGACGGGGGAGTGGCCCTCCCATCCGCCCCGGACGACGAGTGCGGATCGGGTCATCGCTTCTCCTCTTTCGACATGGTGACGATGGCCTTGACGAAGCCCTCAGGCTTCGTGACCGCGGCCCGGAAGGCGTCGTTGCTGTCAGCAAGGTCGTACCGGTGCGTGACCAGCCGCGTCAGGTCGATGCGGCCGGCGGTCAGCAGCCGGGCGCCGATGTCCATCCCGCGCATGATGGTGGTCACCTCCCGGAAGTGAGCGTTGCGCAGGTCGTAGGCCATCCAGTTCCAGTGCCCGAGGGCCACGGCCCGCGGCGGGCCCTGGTGGAAGCCGACCAGCACGACCTTGCCGCTCATCCGGGCCACGTCGCCGACCAGGTCCAGGCCGCCCTGCACCCCGGTGACCTCGAAGGTGACGTCGGCGCCCCGGCCGCCGGTGACCTCGTCGACGACGTCCTCGGCGGAGTCGGCGGTTGTGTCGACGGTCCGGGTGGCGCCCAGCTCGGCGGCCAGGGCCAGCACGTCCGGCCGACGGTCCACCACGGTGACCGTCCGGGCCCCGCGCAGCTGCACCAGCTGCTGGACCAGGGCGCCCATGAACCCGGCCCCGATGATCACCACGTCGTCGGCCAGCCGGACGTCGGCCAGCTCGACCGCATTGGCCGCGCAGGCGATCGGCTCGAGCAGACCGACCTCCAGCGGTACGTCGCCCAGCGCCCGGCAGTACGCGGCGGTGGCAGTCACGTACTCCGCATACCCGCATCCGGTCGTCCACACCGCCACCGGGTCGCCGACCGCGAAGCCGGTGGCGCCCGTGCCGAGCTCCACGACGGTGCCGCTGACCTCGTGGCCGTTGCGGACCGGAAAGTCCGCGGGCACCCGGCCGGTCCAGGCGTCCAGCTCCGAGGCGCACACTCCGCAGGCGGTGACCTCGACGAGCAGCTCCCCGGCCACTGGCCGCGGCATCTCGACCTCGACGACCCGGTAGTCCTCGACCCCCGCCAGCTCGGCCAGCCTCATCGGAACACCACCACGGTGTAGAGACCGACGTCTTTGAGACGCACACCGTACCCGTCGCCGTCCCGGCGCAGCTCCAGAGCCTCCGGCTCCCGGCCCGGCCGCACGACGGTCCCGGCGGTGACGTCCTTCCCGGGCAGTCGGACGGTCAGCTCGAGCTCGGGGATCACCGCCACGGCATCGCGGTCGTCGTCGTAGCCGTAGTTGATCAGGTGGGCGGCAACCACATCGTCGCGCTGATGCAGGTTTACCGCCATCCCGGCGCCGGCCCGGACCTGCGGTCCGCCGGGCAGCCGAGCCGGAAGATCGGCCAGCTCGACGCGGGTCAGGCTCGGATGCGCGCGCAGCCGGTCCCGCGCCGGGGATGGCTCATTGACCGCGAGTTCGCCGCTGGCCAGCACGTGACCGCCGCCGTCCAGGTAGCCGAGCAGGGATTCGACCTGATGCTCGGTCAGCCACCAGCAGCCCGGCAGCACGATCGTCCGGTACGTGGCCAGGTCGGTGGTCTGGAACCGGTCACCGGCCAGCTCGCCGTCGGTCGCCAGCACCACGTCGAACGGCACCGACTCCCTGGACAGTCCCTCGGCGGCCCGCCGGAACGGCACCTCCACCGTCTCGTCGCGGGCGTTGGACAGGTTGTCCCCGGAGTCGGCCTGGGTCACCAGCGCCCGCTGGCTGACCACGCCGTAGACCACCCCGACCTCGTGCCCGCTGCGCGGCGACCGCAGCGGCTCGGTCTCGGCGACGAAGTCCTGGATCTCGGTCAGCAGCCCATGTGGGGCCCAGAACGAGTCCTGGATGGTGGCACCCAACCACGACCCGTACGGGACGCTCATGTTCGCCCCGAAGGCCGCGGCCTCATACAGGCTGAGCCGCAGCCGGTCGTGCCCGCGCCCGACGGCCAGGGCGTCCACCAGCTCCGGCACCACCCCGCCGTACGGGTTCTCGACCACGATGACATCGCTCACCCCGGCGTAGCGGCGGAAGGCGTCGACGTAGCGGTACCACTCCGGCTGCCGGTAGGTGGTGTTGCGCATCTCGGTGATGATCAGGTCGACCTCGTCGGCCAGCGGCAGGTAGTGCGGGTCGAGATTGAAGAAGTTGCCGGAGACCAGGACGGGCCGGCCCTGTTGTCTGCCGTACTCGCGGGCGTACGCGGCCAGCTCGGCGAAGTGGGTGGTGATCGCGGCGCACTGGTAGGCGTAGTAGTCGCCGAACAGCGGGGTGCCGGCCTGGTCGGTGCGGAAGTCGTAGCCGCGCTCGCGCAGCCAGTCGCCGTAGTCGAAGGTCTCCAGGTCCACCCCGGCGAGCTCGGCCGGCCGCGCATCAAGGCCGGCGAGGTGATCCCGGAAGCCGGCCATGCAGTCCTTGCAGAAGCACGCGCCGTACTGCATGGCCCCCAGCGGCAGCTCGGCCTCGTCGAGCTGGATGCCGTCGACCCCGGCGTCGATCTGGATCCGGATCACCGCCTTGAGGTACTCCCGCCAGACCGGGTTGTTGCGGTCCATGTAGAAGCACCGGTGCTCGCGGTCGGGGCACTCCACCCAGCGGGCGTGGCACGGCTTCTGGTCGATGTCGCGGGCCACGCACTCCTCGATCAGGTCCGTCACCGGCTCGCCGAGGCTGTTCTTCAGCCCCTCCGGGAAGTAGCTCTCGAACGCCGGCCATAGGTGGGGGTAGCGGTTTCCGCTGAACTCACGCAGCCCGAGCCAGTCACGGTGGCCGACCCCGCGTAGCTCGTTCAGGGCCAGGATCTCGGTCTCGTCGTCGTTCAGCTCGACCGGGAACTCCCAGCCCTGCGCCTCGAAGACGATGCCCATGACCTTGATCCCCTGCGCCTGGCAGGCGGCGATGAACTCGGAGTCGTTGACGAAGCCGTAGAACCGGGCCCGCGGCTCGACCGGTCCGAACGCCTCCTGCTCCAGGTACGGAAGGGCCAGCGAGCCGCCGCCGAGCGCGGACCAGACCAGCATCGTCGCCCGGTAGTCGACCAGGTCCTCCACCATGCGCAGCCGCCGCGGCGGCAGGCTCGGGTGGTAGCAGTGCTGCCGGGAGAACCATGCGTCGAAGTAGACGCCGCGATGCACTGGCTAGACCTCGTCTCGTGTCCGGGCGCACGCCCGTGTGTTATTGGTGCGCCGCGGGGGGTTCAAGGGGGGTCGTCCCCCCTTCGACGTTCGCATAGCTATTGCCGGCGCGGTCCTCACCGCGCGCCAGCCAGATCTTCCAGCCCTCGTTCTGCTCCACCGGCATCATCTTCACCGAGGACGGGAAGTAGCGCATGGTGTAGCCGGTCCGCCGGATGTCGCTGGTGTTGGGCTTCGCCCCGTGCACGATCCGGCCATCGTGCAGCGAGAACTCACCTCGCTCGAGCTCGAAGTCCACGGCCTGGCTCTCGTCGACGTCGGGGATCTCGGCGTGGAAGGTCTGCACCGTCATGTCGGTCGGGACGTAGTTGTCGTGGAAACCGCCCTGCAGGTGGGAGCCCGGGATGACCCGCATGCAGCCGTTCTCGCGGTTGCTGGGACCGCCGAGGGCCAGCCAGACCGTCACGATCTGGTCATACCGGTCGAACCGGCCGTTCCAGTACGCCGAGTCCTCGTGCCACGGCGTGGCCCGGCCGGTCCGCGGCTCCTTCGAGATGAAGTGGCTGGTCCACAGGGCGATGTCGGGCCCGACCAGCGGCTCGACGGTGTCCAGCACCTCGTCGCTGAGCAGGAAGTCCAGCAGCCGCGGGTCGCGGAAGTGGGGCGTGTCCAGCTCGTCGGACAGCTTGTCGCCCTTGTCGGCCAGATGCTCGTTGAAGATCGCCTCGAGCGCATCCAGCTTCTCCGGGGCGAACATCTGACGACCGGGCAGCAGGTAGCCGTCCGCGCGGAAGCGGGCGACGTCGTCGTCGGTGAGCATGCGGGGCAACGTTCTCCTCCGGTCAGGATGCCGTGTCGAAGTGGCGGACCAGCTCGGCGAACAGCTCGAGGTCCTCGACGAAGTCCTCCGGACTCGTCTTCGGGGTCCCGGCCGTCGTCGCCATGGCGTGGAAGTACTCCAGCTCGTGGGTGTAGGGATCCTTCAGCTGGGGGCGGCGCACCCTCCGGGTGATGGCGTCCCCCTCGGTCTCCTCGATGACCAGGGTGGTCGGCAGGTGGCGGACGTACGGAGTGTCGTACTGCACCCGCATGCCGGCCAGGTCGCCGTACACCTCGATGTGGGCGTCGAACCGCAGCTGGTCATCGACCCCGGTCTCGTAGGAGACCACGTAGTCGCCGTAGTCGAGCAGCGCGGCGATGTAGCCGCCGTCTCGCCACTGCCGGGCGGCGTGCACACCGGCCGGCCGACCGAGCAGCTCCCGCATGGCCGACAGGTCGTGACTGCCCAGTCCGCAGAGCAGCCGGTACGCCCCGGCCACGGCCGGCGGGACATCGCCGATGGCGTCGGCGACAAGGCGCCGACCCCGCTCCCGGCGCTCCTCGATCGCCGTCCGGCCGAGATCGTCGGGGCGGACGACGTACGCGGTCTGGTCGATGATCAGCCGGTTGCGACCGATCACGTCGTGCACCCGGGCGAAGTTGATCTTGCCGAGGTTGGGCAGCCAATCGACCGCGTCGAGGAAGGCCGGGGCGAAGCGGCGCATGTAGCCGACCATCACGGTGCGCCCACTGCGGTCCCGGGCGGCGATGATCGCCTCGGCCTCCCGCGGCGAAAGACACATCGGCTTCTCGACCAGCACGTGCAGCCCGTGGTCCAGGGCGTCGATCACGCACTCGGCGTGGTACTCGTCGCTGTTCAGGACCAGGACGGCGTCGATGCCGCCGGCCGCGACCAGCTCGGCCGAGCTCGCGTACCCGCGCGGGATGCCGAACCGGTTACCCACCTGCTGCACCAGCGCCGGTGAGATGTCGCAGCCCGACTCGACCGTGAACAGCTGCGGCAGGCTGGCCAGTACCGGGAGGTGGACGACCTGGGCGACCTCGCCCAGGCCGATCACCCCCACCTTGAGCACGCTCATCTGCGAGGCGACCGCCACAGCGGCCGACGCCGTGGCGCCGTGCGCAGCTCCCGCCGTAGCGCCCGGAGCGCCGGCTTGGGTTGCAGGTCCTCGTCGTAGGGCAGCGGCCGGCGGGCCGCGCCGTCCTCCCGCGGGTAGTCCTCCTGCAGCCAGGTGTACCGGTCGGACAGCCCGAACGTGATCAGTGACTTGACCGCCGGGTTGGCCAGCGTGGTGTCGAGGTAGTCGGCGTAGATGTCCGCGACCGCTCGGTCCCGGGGCTTGATGGCGGCGGGCAGGCCGTCGTCCAGCACGTCCATCTCGGTGATCAGGATCTTCAGGCCGCGGTCGGCGATGCGCTTGAGGAACTTCCGGTACTGCTTGGGGTTGAAGCTGTCCCAGTGCGCGGCGACCAGGTGGGCCTGAATGCCCAGCGCGTCCAGCGGGACGTCTTGCCGCTGCAGCGTGTCGATGACGCTGAGGATCGCCTCCTGGCGCGCCACCGGGTCATCGCCGAACTCGTTGGTGGTCTCGAAGCCGAACTCGTTGAGCACCAGCGTGGCGTGGGGGTCGTGGCGGCGGGCCAGCCGGAACATCCGGCGGACGTACTCCCGGCCGATGGTCTGGTACCACGGCACCTCGGTACGGAACCCGAGTCTGTCGCCTCCGTCGCCGATCGGGCTGGTTACCTCGTTGGCCACGATCCAGCCGGCCGTCCGGCCGCGGTAGCGGCGGACCATGGCGCGGGCGGTGCTGAAGAGCAGCTCCTCGGCGTCCGGCTTGTCCAGCTCCCAGAGGTAGTCCTCGGGCCAGCCCTCGCCGAAGCCCTCGTCCCAGACCAGGTGGGCGGCGAGGACGAGCTGCCGGTGCCGCCGGGCGTAGTCGTAGAGGATGTCGGCGTAGGTGAAGTCCAGCGGTGCGTCCGGGGTCGGTTTGAGCTTGTACCAGAGCAGGTCGTCCTCGGTGAAGACGATCTCCGCCTCCCGGGCGTGCAGGGCGGCGTACTCGGTGGGCTGCAGGTTCCCCGGCGGGTCCTCGAAGAGCTGCCAGGTCGCGGCCGAGGAGCCGAAGACCAGGCCCCGGTGCCGGGCGATCTGCCAGAGGGCTGGTCGGCCGGAGTGCCCACCGGAGGCGAGGGCCTCGACCGGGAAGGCGGCGCCACTGGCCGCGACCAGTGAGCCGGCCGCAGCGGCCTTCAGCAGGACGCGGCGAGAGACAGCCGCACCGGACGCGGGGGTGCCCCCATCAGCGATTCCCCCGAGGTCAGCATCACCGTCGATGCCAATCGATTTGGTGGTCATGGCCAGGGACACTAACGGTTCGGACCGGTCTTTGGGAAGAGGCCCCGATCAGGACGTCTCGCGGACGACCAGCCGACAGGGCAGCATCACGGTCCGGCGCGGACCACCGATCTGCCGATCCTGCAGCCGGTCGAGCAGCAGCTTGCCCGCCGACTGGCCCGTCTCGTACGCGGGGTTCGCGATGGTGGTCAGCGCTGGGCTGACCAGCGACGCGGCCTCGATGTCATCGAACCCGACGATGCGGACGTCATCCGGCACCCGCAGACCGAGCTCGCGGGCGGCGTCCAGAGCGCCGATGGCCATCAGGTCGTTGGCGCAGAACACGGCGTCGGGCCGGGTGGCCAGCCGCATCAGCCGGTGCATCCCCGCCTGCCCGCTGCCGCGGGTCCAGTCGCCGCGTACGCGGAGCTGCTGGGGAGCGCGCAGGCCGGCGGCCTCGAGGGCGCCCTCGTATCCCGCGACCCGGGCGAGACCGAGCCCGCGCGGACCCTGGATGGTGGCCACCCGACGGGCGCCCCGGGCCAGCAGGTGCTCGACGGCGGCTCGCGATGCCTCCTCATCCGCGGCGATCACTCGGTCGACCATCGGGTGGTCGATGCTGTCGCCGATGCAGACCATCGGCGTGTTGTAGCGGGTCGGGGTCAGCACATGGTCGTGGTCGGGTTCGACCGAGGCGATCACCAGGCCGTCGGCTCCGCGGGCCAGCACGTCGGAGAGGTAGCGGCGCTCCCGCCTGGCCGAGCCGTCGGTGTTGCAGACCCAGGTGCCGTAGTCGGCGCCGAGCGCGTCGGCCAGGCCGCGGGTCAGCTGGGAGTAGAACGGGTTGGTGATGTCGGGCACCACCACCGCGATCATCTGCGAGGTGCCGACCCGGAGGTTACGGGCGACATGGTTGGGCCGGTAGTGCAGCGCGCGGACCGCAGCCTCCACCCGCTCCCGGGTCGCCGCGGCGACGGGCCGCTTGCCGGTCAGCACGTGGGACACGGTGGTCGTGCTGACACCGGACGCCCGAGCGACGTCGGAGATGTTCGCCCGGCTGGTGCCGGAGAGGCGGACGGACTCGGACTCGCTCATGGGCACCTCCCTCCGCAGGACCGCCGGCGCGGTTGCCGGAAATGTAGCGCAATCGATTGACCTAGGCCCAGAGCGACCAAGATGATGACGCGGTGCTGCTGAGCGAGGTCACCAACGCGCTGGTGGTGTTCGCCCACTGCGACGACGCCGAGTGGTTCTTCGGGGGGACGATCGCCCGGCTGGTGGCGCAGGGCGTCGAGGTCAACTACGTCGTCTGCACCGACGGCTCCAGCGGTGGCGTCGACCTGAGCGTCTCCGACGCGGAGCTGGCGGCGACACGCGCCGCCGAGCAACGGGCGGCGGCCGACGTCCTCGGCGTCCGGGAGGTCGTGTTCCTTGGCTACTCCAACGACGAGCTGACCGTGACGGTCGACCTCAAACGTGACCTGGTCCGCCAGATCCGCCGGTTCCGGCCCGACCTGGTGCTGGGCCTGGCGCCGTACCGGATCATGGACGCCTCGGTCGACTGGTCGCACGGGGACCACATCGCGGCGGGCGAGGCGACCCTGCAGGCGGTCTACCCGGAGAGCTTGATGCCCCGGATCTATCCGGAGCTGCTGGCCGAGGGCTGGCAACCGCACCAGGTGACCGAGGTCTGGGTGCCGGCGATGCAGGACGCCGACCTCTACGTCGACGTCACCGACGTCGCGCAGGCGAAGATGGACGCGGTGTGGTGCCACACCAGCCAGAACGGCGAGGCGAACGGGAACCGAGACCGGCTCTTCGCCGAGCGCGTCGGACCGTGGATGGAGGAAGCGGGTCGCCGCATCGGCTGCCGCTACGCCGAGCGCTTCCGCCGCATCCCCATCCGCCGCCCTGAGGAAGTGACTCCAGTCGCCTGGCGAACCCCGCGCCACGTCGAGAGGTGATGAAACGCGGGGCAGATTTTCAGGGTGGCGACGTCGACGGCCTCGACGAGATCCTGGGAGTCGTCGGACCGCAGCCCTGGATATCTGCCCCGCGTTTCACCACTAATGGGCGTGTCGGGTCGTCGGCGCGGCGCTGGCGGCACTTTCTCAGGGCGCTAGGAAGCGGGCGGGGGAGAGGAAGTCCAGGTCGAAGTCCGTCTGCCCGCGCGTCACCAGGTCAGCGACCACCTCACCGATGACCGGGACGAACTTGAAGCCGTGACCGGAGAAGCCGGCGGCCACCACCACGCGCGGCTCCAGCCCCGGGGCGAAGCCGAGGGTGAAGTTGTGGTCCGGAGTGAGGGCGTACAGGCACGGCACGCTGCGCACCACCTCGCCGGCCACACCCGGTAGCCGGTCGGCGACGGCCGCCCGCATCTGGCCGACCTCAGCGGCGGAGGCTGGAGGCTGCTCGTGCCCGGGATCCACCACCCGGCCGCGCTCGTGGAACCCCACCTTGACCCCGTCAGGGCCGTCAGCGGGAAACCCGTAGATCGTGTCGCCTGGCGCGATGTTCCAGATGAAGGTCGGCATCACGTCGGGCCCGAACCGAGCCGCATCCCGGGCTGGAGCGAAGAAGTGCTGGACCCGTCGCTCGACGCGGATGGGCAGCGCCAGCGCCGCGGCCAGGGCCGGTGTCCAGGCCCCAGCCGCCAACACCAGCCGGTCGGCGGCGAACGCGCCCATCGGCGTCCACACCCGGACGCCGTGACCGGTGACCTCCCAGCTGTGCACACGCTCGGTCATCAGCTCGGCCCCGCGGGTGCGAGCCCGGGCGGCCAGGAAGGCGACCGTCTCCTCCGGTCGGACGAAGCCGGCGTCGGGCTCGAAGAGCGCCACATCGCCCGGTCCCGGGGCGAACTGCGGGAACCTATCCGTCACCTCGGCGGCGGTGAGCAGCTCGATCGGGATCTGCCAGACCTCTGCGCTCCTGGTCGCTCCGGCAACCAGGCGCGAGTCGTCCGGACCAAGCATCAGGCACCCGACCCGACGGAGACGGCAGTCCGCCGGGAAGGTGTCCCACAGCGCGTACGCCCGGCGCAGCAGCGGGATGTAGTCCGGGCTCTCGAAGTAGGCCTGGCGCACGATCCGGGACCGCCCGTGGCTGGCGCCCCGCGCGTGGCCGAGGTCGAACTGGTCCACCGCGAGCACCCGCAGGCCGCGTCCGGCCAGGGCGTCGGCACTGGCCGCGCCCATGCCGCCGAGGCCGACGATGATCACGTCGTAGTCCACGCGGTCCTCCTTCGCCGTGCGTGGTTTCGGCTTGGGCGCGGTTCGGCGCCCTCCCTTGACAGCGAACCTCACGGTGTAGCAGTCTCGCCAGAGACCTAGGGCAATCGATTTGCGTCGCGGGGTTCGACCGACGCCACGAAGCCGAAACCAATTGGGGAAGGGGTTCGATGAGGAGCCTGACGAGAGCGAAGATCGTACCGCTGCTGGCGGCTGGGGCACTGACCCTGCTGGCTGCGTGTGGGGGCGGCGGGGAAGGCAGTCCGCAGGCCTCGGAATCGGCCGCCCAGGGCCCGGTCCCTGAGCCCGCCGAACCGGTGACCATCACGTTCTCCTCGTGGGTGGGTGACCAGCGCGGGATGCAGCGGCTCTACCAGAAGTTCAAGGCCGAGCACCCCAACATCACCGTCGAGTTCCAGAACGTCCCGGCCGAAGAGTCGGAGAAGAAGCTCACCACCCAGATCGCCGGTGGCAACCCGCCCGACGCGGCGTACGTCGACGCCGGAACCGTGGGCAACTTCGCCACCCGCAAGGCCCTGGTGAACCTGGACAGCTATATCAGCCGCAGCGACATCGTGAAGAGCGAGGACTACGTGGAGGCCTTCAAGGCGTTCACGCTGGTGAACGGCGGGATGCACGGTCTGCCGTTCGACGGCGAGTCGACCGGCCTGTTCTACCGCACCGACCGGTTCGAGGAAGCGGGGATCGCGGAGCCGCCGAAGACCTGGGCGGAGTTCGAGGCGGCGGCCCAGAAGCTCACCGACCCGGCCAAGAAGCAGTACGGCTTCCAGGTGTTCGCGCCCGAGTCGGACTTCTACTGGTACCCGTGGCTGTGGCAGAACGGCGGCGAGCTGGTGACCGGCGAGCAGGAGGACATCGCCTTCAACAGCGAAGCGGGCAAGCAGTCCGCGGAGTTCTACGTCGGCCTGACCAAGTACTCCGCACCGGACTACCTGAACTCCAACTCCTACGACGGCCGCATCGCCTTCGCCAACGGCCAGGTCGGCATGTACATGGCCGGTGCCTGGTTCGCCGGCGTGCTGAGCGACGAGTTCCCGAAGATCGAGGGCAAGTGGGCGGCGGCCCCGTTGCCGGACGGGACCGCGGGTTGCAAGACGACGATCGCCGGCGATGCGCTGGTGCTGTTCGCCGGGGGCAAGAAGCAGGACGCGGCCTGGAAGTGGATCGAGTTCCTGTCCAAGCCGGAGAACATTGCAGAGTGGACCTACAAGTCCGAGGGCACCCTGCTGCCCCCGCTGACCAGCTTGCTCGAGTCGCCGGAGCTGGTGGAGGAGAAGCCGGTGCTCAAGGGCTTCGCCGACCTGATGAAGTGCGGGGTCAACTACAACATCGCCGACAAGCAGTGGCCGAAGATCGCCGAGGAGCTGAACAAGCAGCTGGGCAGCGCCATGTACGGCGAGCAGTCCGCTAGCGAGGCGCTGGACAACGCCGCTGCCGAAGCGGAGAAGCTCAGGTCTCGGTGACGGCTGACCCGACCTCCGCGCGGACCAGTCTCCGCGCGGAGGACCGGGCCGACTCTCCGCCCGTGCACCGCCGGGGCGTGTTCTGGCGGATGCGGCGGAACTGGAGCGCGTACGTCTTCCTGTCGGTACCGCTGCTGCTGTTCATGGTCTTCACCGTGTTCGCGCTGCTCTTCGCGTTCTACCTGACGTTCCACGAGTGGAACATCATCGAGCCGGAGCGGCCGTTCGTGGGCTTGCGGAACTACCAGGACATGATCGCCGACGAGAGCTTCCGGCGGGCGATCGTCAACACCTTCTACTTCACCGCGGTCTCGGTCCCGGTCACGATGGCGATCGGGCTGCTGGTCGCCCTGCTGCTCAACCTGCCGCTGCGGGCCCGCGGAATCCTGCGGACGCTCTACTTCCTGCCCGTGGTGACGCCGTTCGTGGTCGTCGCCATCATCTGGAAGTGGCTCTACAACGGTGACTTCGGGCTGTTCAACTACTACCTGATCAAGACCCATCTGATCCGGGAGCCACTGCTGTTCCTGGCCGACCAGGACCTCGCCATGCCCGCGGTGATCCTGATGAGCATCTGGTCGGGCGTCGGGTTCTCCATGGTGATCTACCTGGCCGCCCTGCAGGCCATCCCGAACGAGCTCTACGAGGCCGCCCGGGTGGACGGCGCCTCGGCGGTGTCCCGGCTGCTCTACGTGACGGTCCCGCTGCTCCGCCCGACCACGGTGTTCCTGCTGGTGATCGGGATCATCGGGGCCTTCCAGGTCTTCACCCAGATCTTCATCATGACCAGCGGCGGCCCGGTGGAGCGGACGACGACCGTCGTCTACTTCATCTACGAGGCCGCCTTCAAGTTCTACGAGTTCGGCTACGCCAGCACCCTGGCCTTCGGCCTGCTGGCCATCCTGCTGGTCTTCACCATCATCCAGCTGCGGATCTACCGGAAGGGCGAGACGTGACCGCGCCGACCGCGCCCGACCCGACCGAGAACGTCTTCGCGGTCGACGTCACCCGACCGCGCCGGCGGCGCCGCCGGAGCGGCTGGGCCAAGCTCGCGTACGTCATCCTGGTCCCGTTTGCCATCTTGTTCGTCGCCCCGTTCGCCTGGCTGATCAGTGCGTCGTTCCAGGCGATCGGCGACATGTTCTCCTGGCCGCCGCAGTGGATCCCCGAGAACCCGACCACGAACGGCTACCGGAGGTTCCTCGGCATCGGTCCGCAGCGGGAGGCGAGCCCGGAGGCCTGGCGCTGGTTCGCCAACAGCGCCTTCGTGGCCACCTCGGTGACCGTGCTGCAGCTGTTCTTCAACTCCCTGGCCGCCTACGTCTTCGCCAAGCGCCAGTTCCCCGGTCGCGACCTCATCTTCGCGCTGTTCCTGATCACGATGATGATCCCGGGCCAGATCACGCTGATCCCCAACTACCTGGTGATCAAGCACATCCCGCTGTTCGGCGGCAACGACATCTTCGGCCAGGGCGGCTCCGGCTGGCTTGACTCGTACTGGGGCCTGATCCTGCCCGGGACCGTCAGCGCCTTCGGCATCTTCCTGCTCCGCCAGTACATGACCTCGATCCCCGACGAGCTGCTCGACGCCGCTCGCGTGGACGGGGCGAACGAGTTCTCGATCTACACCCGGGTGGTGCTGCCGCTATGCGGGCCGGCGCTGGCGGCGACCGGCATCTTCACCTTCCAGGCGTCCTGGGAGGACTTCTTCTGGCCGCTGATCATCGTCAGCAGCCCGGACAAGTACACCGCCCCACTGGGGCTGGCCCTGTTCGTGGTGGAGAAGCGGACGGAGTGGGACGTGTTGTTCGCCGGGTCGGTGATCGCCACCCTGCCGATGATCGTGGTCTTCCTGATCTTCCAGCGTCAGTTCATCCAGGGCATCTCGGTCACCGGGATGAAGGGCTGATGGAGCGCCCTTCGACAGGGTCAGGGCCCATAGGAAAGGCTCAGGGCCGATGATCGCCGACCGCGTCGAGGACCTGCTCAACACCGGCAACGGGATCCTGCGGCTGGAGCCGGCGTGGGTCGCGCGGGACTTCCTGCCCGCCGGGCGGCGGCTCGGCCTGCCGGAGGACGCGTACGACGTGGGCGACCGCGGAGCCATCTGCGAGCGCTGGCTGGCCTCGACCACTCCGGCCGACAACCGAGTCAAGGTGCCGGACGAGGGCCTGTCGGCGGTTCGCACCGACGACGGCCTGCCCCTGTTGCTCCGCGATGCCGCCCGCGCCGCCCCGGACCTGCTGCTCGGCTGTGCGTACGCGGCCGCCCACCCCGGCGGCCTGGGGCGGCTGGCCAAGATCTTCGACTACGCCTACCGGCTGCCGTTCCACATCCACCCGCCGCAGCCCTACGCCGACCGCGTCGGTCGCCGGTCCAAGGACGAGGCGTACCACTTCCTGCCCGGGGCCGACCCGGGCGCCCATCCCGAGACGTTCCTCGGCGTGCACCCGCACATCGCAGCCGGTCCGCGGGCGGACGCCCTGCTGCCCTATCTGGAGGACTGGGACTCGGACCTGATCCTGCGGACCAGCTCGGCCTACCTGCAGGTGCCGGGCGAGGGCTTCCACGTGGTCTCGGGCGTGCTGCACGGCCCCGGCACCGCGCTCACCCTGGAGCTGCAGGAGGACTCCGACGTGCTCTCGATGTTCCAGGCCCTCAACGGCGGCAAGATCATCAGCAAGGAGCTGCTGTTCAAGGACGTGGCGGCCGAGGACCGGGCGCGGGAGGCGGAGCGCGCCCCGCTGGGCTTCGTGGACTGGGAGCGCAACGGCGACCCGGACCTGTACGCCCACACCCACCTGGCGCCGGTGCCGGTGAACGGGGTGCCGGAGTGGGGGCGGCGGGACTGGGTGTTCTTCGGCAACCCGAAGTTCAGTGGCCAGCGGGTCACCGTGGCGCCGCGCCGGACCGCCGGGATCGTGGAGCCGGGGGTGTACAGCGTGTTCGCCTGGTCGGGGACCGGCACCTGGGGTGGTCACGATCTGGCCGGTGGGGCTCCGGGACGCGATGAGCTGCTGGTCGCCGACGCGACCGCCACGACCGGGGTCGAAGTCCTCAACCTCGGCGACGAGCCGCTCGTGGCGTACGTGCTCTCCGGGCCGGACCTGCATCCCGAGGCCGCTTCGGTTCACGAGGCCGCGGCATGACTCCGGTCCTGCTCGACCTCGACCTGGCCATGGGGGCACCCGGCAGCGACATCGACGACGGCTTCGCGCTGGCCCTGGCCGTGGCGGACCCGGAGATCGACCTGCGGCTGGTGACCACGGTCAGCGGCAACACCGACGCCGCGACGGCGACCACGCTGACCTACGAGCTGCTCGACCGGCTCGGCGTCGATGCCGTGCCGGTGCACCAGGGCGCGATCCGGGCGCTGCTGCACCCGGCCACTCGGTTCGGCCGGCTGCCGCAGGGCGTGGCGCCACGCACACCCGACCCCGGGCACGGCGTCCTGGCTCTCGTCGAGGCCGTCCGCGCGGCCCCGGGCGAGCTGACCCTGGTGGCGGTCGGTCCGCTGACCAACGTGGCGCTGGCCATGCTGCTCGACCCGACCTTCGCCGGGTCGCTGGCGGACCTGGTCATCATGGGCGGGGTGTTCGCCGGAACGACCGGCTCCGCGAACCAGCCCGGGGAGTTCAACGTGTGGAGCGATCCTGCGGCGGCCCGGATTGTGTTGCAGAGTGGGGTCATGGCCACCTGGGTGGGCCTGGACGTCACCCGTCGGGTCCGGCTGACCCGCCGCGAGGCAGAGAACATGGCGGCGGACCCGCATCCGTTCACCGCGTTCGCCGGGCGCTACTCGGTGGCCTGGATCGACCACCTGATCGCGACGGACGACCCGGCGACCGACTCCTGCCCGCTGCACGACCCGCTGGCCGTGGCCGCGGTCACCCGGCCGGACCTGCTGACCTGCGCCGAGGTCAACCTCGACGTGCAGCTCGACGGCGTGGCCCGCGGGGTGATGGTCGCCGACCACCGGACCAGCGCGGCCCGGCCGAGCAATGCCCGGATCGCGGTCGACGTCGACCCGGCCGGCTTCGCCGAGCACCTCACCGGCTGTCTGCGTCGGCTCTGATGGCGACCGAGCGGCCGTTGCGGCTGGCGATCATCGGAGCGGGTTCCCGGGGCCTGACCTACGGCCGCGAGTCCGTGCGCACGGGGACGGCGGTGGTCGCGGCGGTGGCCGAGCCGCGACCCGACCGGCGGTCGGCGGCCGCCGCCGAGTTCGGGGTGGCTGCGACCTGGTCGGTCGCGGACTGGTCCGAGCTCGCC
>DASQUF010000245.1:0-5217 GCA_035641435.1 Propionibacteriaceae bacterium
ACTGCTTCCAGCAGGTCAGCGCGACAGCAGGGCGTCGCAGGCGACAGCCAGACAGGCGCCGACCCGCCAATCAAGGCGCCGGCCGTACGGGTCGGGCGGAAGGTGGCACTCGTAAATGTCACTCAGGGACCAGGCGCGCTCAATGGTCAGGAACACCGCACCCTCGGCCGTTGTGAAGTCGAAATGGATGGGCCAGTTGAAGTTCTCGACGAATCGACGCAGCACGGCGACCACTTGATTGCGTTCAGTCCCTGATCCCGAGATTCCCTGACCAGGCACATCGACCACCCAGGCGGAGCGCAGCAGCGACCGCCCGAAGTCCTTGCGAAACCACCCGAGGGGCTGACCATAGGCGTCCACGATGTCGTAGGTGGCGGCGACGTCCATCACCTGCCGGGCACGGAACGCGAACAATGGCTGAGTCTTGCGCTCATCGGCGAAGAACGTGACCTGCTCCCTTAAGGACATCCGCTTCTGCTCAGCCAAGGCCATGAGCGGCCCTTCCCGACCACCGGCTCGAACCTCGTACCGGTTCACCATCAGGGTGACACGCTGCCGTACCGCAAAGCGGTCCATATTCTGCAGATCCTGAGTCATAACCGCGACGCTAGACCTGGCTTGTTCTGGCGAGCGCGGAGCCAGGGAGCACGGGGGCACTGTCGACCCAGGTCACGGTGTCGTCGCGCAGCCGCACAACAACTCGCCGCGCTCACCGATCGCGAACGTGAGGTGGCGGCCGCGATCGGGTCCGGCGCCTCCAACGCGAAGCTGGGCGCCTCACTGTTCATGCCAGTCCGGTCAGCCCCGGACCGCGGCGAACACGTGCTGCGCGCCGGCGGCGCCGATCGGATGCACGCCGACCGGCTCCAGCTCGACCCCGGAGCCGGCCAGTAGGTCGCGAACGGTACCGGAGGTCCACATCGAGCCCGACGGGTCACCTCGGCCAGGGCGACGGCGCTGGACACGCCGAAACCGCCGACGCGTTCGGCGTTCCGGCCGACCTCGGCGACGTGCAGGCTCAGCGCGACGTCAGTCCGGTCGCTGAGTAACCGCAAGCCGGCGCGTACGGCCGTGGCCGGTCCGTCGAAGAGGGCGACCTGGGCGTGGCCATCCACTGTGTGACGTAGTCGCGCGCCGGTCGGGGCCAGCTGACGGAGCGCGTCCGGCGCACGCGTACCACGGGCCGCGACGATCGCGGCTAGGACGAGCGGCACGTCGGTGTCGTGGGCGGATGCCGCCAGGAAGTGCTCGATCGGATCCAGGATCTGGTCGGGGTCGCCGGAGATGAAGTGGTCGGCGCCGTCGAGCTCGACCAGCTGGGCCTGCGGAATGTGCTCGGCGAGGTAGCGGCCGTTCCCGACCGGCACGACGGCGTCCTGTCGACGATGGATGACTAACGTCGGCACCCGGACGGCATGCAGCACGTTGCGAATGTCGACCAGGTCGTTCATGGCCAACAGCAGCCGCACGGTCGACGGGGTCGCGGCTGCCCGGGCACGGGCCGACCACCATGCGGTCATCGCGGCGTCGGCCGACGGGCAGCGGAACCTCATGTCGGCCTCCCAGTCCCACCCCGACACCAGCTGATCGGCAAAGGCTGCGCGCTCGGCGACCGTCTGCGCCCACGGATAGCCGGGCGCTCGGGTCCGGCGCGCGTACGCGCCGTAGAGGACCAACGACGCGACGCGTTCCGGATGCGCGGCGGCGAACAGGACCGACATCGGACCACCCTCGGAATAGCCGACCAGGGTCGCCCGCTCCGAGCCGGCGGCGTCCATGACCGCCAGTACGTCATGCATTCGGGTCTCCAGATCGGGTACACCCGAGGGCCGGTCGGACATCCCGGAACCGCGCTTGTCGAAGCGGATCAGCCGGCCCATGCTGCCCAGCCGGTCGAGGAAGTGCGCGTGCCGCGGATCCAACCAGTCGTGGTCCAGGTGCGAGACGAAGCCCGACACCAGTACCAGGTCGCGATCGCCCCCTCCGGACAACTGGTACGCGATGCTCAGTCCGTCGCTCGTGGTGTAGTGCACCGGCAAGGGACGCCGGCTCGGCGGCTCGCCCCGCGGCGCGGAGGCGACGTGATCGGTGCCCTCGACCACCTCGGCCACGAACCGGTAGCCGCGGCCATGCAATGTCTTGATCATCCGCTGGGCCTGCCCGTCGTCCCCGAGCGCTCGACGAGCCTGCTTGATCCGACTGGTCACCGCGGTCTCGCTGACGAAACGGCCGCCCCACAGGGTGTCCATCAGCTCTTCCTTGGGGACGACGCGCTCGCGGTGCCGCACGAGGTAGGCGAGCACGTCGAAGACCTGCGGCTCCATGGCCACGGGCACCCCATCCCGCCGCAGCTCGAAGGCGGCGAGATCCAGCTCCATCCCCTCGAAGAGGAACCTCACGCAACCGAGCCTTCCACAGGCGGCCGTACGCCGGAACAGCGTCAGACCAGCCCCAGCCCGGCGAAGGACTCTCCACGCTTTCTCCACGTGCTCGTCAAGGGCCGCCGGCCCGTCCGGGCAAGGGTTGAGCCATGACCACCAGCGACCTTGTCACCCACACCCAGCCCGCCCCGTTGCCCCTCGGCGGAGGCCCGCCGGGTAGTGTCTCCCCCCGAGCGGCCGCCCTCCGCGACGCCGTCTCGGTGCTGTCAGGCATCGCGTCCTTCGGGCTGATGCTCGGCGTGACCATCTCAGCACTGGGATCGAACCCTCTCGCCGGGCTGGCCGGCACCTTCCTGGTCTACGGCGGCAGCGCGCAGCTGACGGCAGTCGCCCTACTGGACCGCGGCATTGCGCTGCCCATCGCGGTGCTCACCGCGGCCGTGGTGAACCTTCGGCTGTTGCTCTACAGCGCGGCCCTGGGCGAGCGGTTCCGCATGCAGCCCCGGTGGTTCCGCTGGCTCGCTCCGCACCTGATCATCGATCAGACCTATCTGGTGGCGACGACCCGGCCGTCCTTCACGGGCGCCGACTTCCGCCGTTACTGGATCTGGGTCGGAGCCAGCGTCCTCGCAATCTGGACGAGCTCGGTCGCCGCCGGGATCGCGCTGGCGCCGCTGCTGCCGGACCTGCCCCATCTGGGCCTGGTGGCCACCGCGCTGTTCATCGGGATGCTGATCCCCCGGCTGACGTCGCGCCCGGCAGTGGTCGCCGCGATGACTGGCGGAGCGGTAGCCGCGGCGGTATCTGTGGTCCTGCCGGCGCTAGGCATCATCGCTGGGGCCCTGGCCGGCGTCGGCGCCGCCCTGGTGGTGAGCCGAAATGACTGAACTGATCGCCATGATCCTGCTCGGCCTGGTGTCCTGGGTGTTGCGGGTCACCTTCGTGCTGTTCCTGCCTTCGGACCGGCTGCCCGCCGTGCTGCAGCGCGGGCTCCAGTACCTGCCGCCGGCCGTGTTGGCGGGAATCGCTGCCGTGGAGCTGACGAGCGTCGTCACCGGCGGCGACGCCGCCGGCCTCGCGGCCAGCCTGCTGGCGATGGCGCTGGTCGCCCTGATCGCCTACTTGACCCGAAACCTGACGGCCGTCGTCGTGGTCGGATTGCTGGCGATCCTGCTGATCGACCTGGTGATCATATGAGGACGGCGCGTACGCCGGTGTCAGGCGACCTGGGCGGTGAGGACGTGAAAGGCCTCCGGCCCCTCCCCGCCCCTGTGCTGTTCGATCGCAGTGAAGCCGGCTGCGGTGAGCGCGGCGCACACGTCGCTGATCGGACGTAGCACGAAGCCGTACGCGGTTGCCGGCGCCTTCGCCATCTCGGTCGGATCGCCCGCGCAGACCACCACCCGTCCGCGCGGCCGCACCACCCGGGCCAGCTCCGCGAAGGGAGGGGCGAGGTCGGGCATGAAGTAGATGGTGTTGACGGTGAGGGCGACGTCGAGCGAATCGGTGGGGAGCGGCAGGTCGCTTGCGGAGCCGTGAACGACAGTCAGACTGCCCGAGGCCAACTCCCGCCGGAACACCCGTCGGGCGCGTCGGAGCACCGTCGCCGAGGCATCGACCCCGATGACGTGGCCACCGGGCGACACGCGACGAAGCAGCTCGCGTAGACCCAGGCCACCGCCGAATCCGATGTCGGCCGCCCGATACCCCGCCGCGACCCCGCCCGCCTCGGCGGCGGCCAGCACCATCGTCCGGTTGTTGCGGTTGAGCCGTCGGGCGATGTAGACGCCCGCCAGCCCCGAGGGTGACCCGAGCTGTCGAGCCAGTGCGCGGTGCAACCGGTCACGGATCGCCACGACCCGAGGCTATCGAGGTGTCCGGTGATCTCCTTACTGAGCGCAGCCTGGCCGCTTGGATACGCGCCAACTCACCGTGGCCGCGACGACCACGGCCAACTGTTTGTCATTCTGCTTGACAACCGGGATGCCGTGCCGAGGATCACCGTCGACCTCACCGGACACCAGTCACGCTCAATGGCCCATTCGGCCGGCCGATGGTCTCGCTGACACGGAAGAGGTCATCGACGTCGTCACGGCTCAAGACCGCTGAGTGCCTGGGCATCGAAGCGATCCTTGGCCGCCTCCGCAACCCCTTCTCGCGGCGACGACTTGCCTGCCCCGAGGAGGGCCAACGGAATCGTCCGGCTGTTGACGCCGCCCAGTTCGCGCCGCTCGTTCCCGAGGGGCTCGGCCGACCAGACGACCGGGTGATCGGGGAGACTGAGGCTCGCGATCGCCGCGAGCTGCTCCTCAGCCCCGGGAGCTACAACCCGCTCGCTCATAGCGGCAGCCTAGTGATGACAGCCGCCGGAGTTCACGGACTTGCCACAGGCGCGGTGGTCGATCACGGGCCGAGGAAGGCCGAGAAGCAACTGCCACCCACTGCGGGCCGAGCGACACGGGCGAGCACACGCCGTGGTACAGCCAAGGCCTCCGTCGGCCCGTTTCTGCGTACCTAGGCCGACACGCTGAGCGTGAAGGCGAACGATGTGCGTGACGCGCAGGGTGTACGGCTCGACCGGGAAGCAATTGACCGAATTTGCGATGTGTTCGAAGCCGACCAGTAGGCCAGGTCCCTGCTTCGCCAGCGGTCGCGAGTTCGAATCGGTATTCGGTGCAGTCGGAACACCGCGACGCGAGCCAACGGATGGTCCCGCTCACCTCGTCCCATCGTGTCTCACCGGTACCTTCGCCCCGACTACGGTCACCGGATCCATGGTTGACGTCATAGCCGGCCGCAGTTCAGGGTCGCCATTTACTAGCGCTTGCTCTGCCTC
>DASQUF010000246.1:0-3340 GCA_035641435.1 Propionibacteriaceae bacterium
ACCTCGCTCTTCAGCGAGATGATCTGGTCGCGGGCCTCGCGCAGGGTCGCCGCGAGGCGCTCGTTGTTGGCCGCCGTGGTCCGGGCGTCTGACCGGGCATCGGCCAGGCGGCGCTCCAGCATGGCGATGTCGTGCGGGTGCGAGGACAGCCGCTCCCGCAGGCGGTCGAGCTCATCGGTGAGCGCACCAATCTGGGCTTTCAGTGTTTCGCGATCCTCATAGGCACCGCGATCATGCATCGGTCCGGACATCTGGCACCTCCTCCACGAAAAACCCTACCTGGGCTCGGGACGCGGTCCTGAGTAATCATCTCCGTACGCGCCGGGCGCTGGGCGACGTTTGCGTAACGGTGCGGTGACGCCTGGCGCCAGCCGGCGGGCGGTGACCAGGAAACCCGTGTGCCCGACCATGTCGTGCCGGGGGCGTACGGCCAGGCCCTCGGCGTGCCAGGTGCGGACCAGGGTCTCGGTCGCCTCGGGCTCGGTGAAGCCGCCGTGCACGCGCAACGTCTCCACCATCCGGGCCAGCTGGGTCGTGGTGGCGACGTAGGCCACGAGCATCCCGCCGGGCTCCAGAACGCCGGCCAGCGCCTCGACGCACTCCCAGGGAGCGAGCATGTCCAGCACCGCCCGGTCGACCGGGTCATCAGTGAGTCCACTGACCAGGTCGGTGGCCCGCAGCTCCCAGGCGGGGTGCGGCGCGGAGAAGAAGGCCTCGACGTTGCGCCGGGCGACGGCGGCGAAGTCCTGTCGGCGCTCGTATGAGATCACCCGGCCGTGCTGGCCGACCGCTCGGAGGAGGTAGCAGGTCAGCGCCCCCGAGCCGGCCCCCGCCTCGACGACCCGAGCTCCCGGGAAGATGTCAGCCTCGACCAGGATGCGGGCGGCGTCCTTGGGGTAGACGACGGCGGCGCCGCGCGGCATCGTCACGGTGAACTCGTTGAGAAGCGGGCGCAGCGCCAGGAACGCGGTACCGCCGACCGAGGTTACGACGACGCCCTCGGGGCGACCGATCAGGTCGTCGTGCCGCACAGCGCCCTTGGTGGTGTGGAAGGCACCGCCTGGTGCCAGAACCACCGAGTGGCGGCGGCCCTTGCGGTCGGTCAGGGTGATCCGCTCCCCCGCCTCCATCAGCCCGCGACGTACGCCTGAGGGTGACCCGTCCGGCTCACCCACCGCCGATGCCCCAAAGACCCAGCTGCCAGCCCGGCCCGAACGACCGGGCGGCCACCTCGACGCCCGCCCGGGCATAGAGGTGTTCGTCGGACTGGCTGATCGGCAGCATGACCAGGTCCACGGCGCTCTGCCGCTGCAGCGCGGCCAGCAGCCGGTTGGCCGCAGCCGGGTCGGTGGTACCCCGGAACTGGATCTCCAGCGTGTCGACCGTGTCGGCCGCGTCGGGCAGCGGCGCGTCGAGGTAGGGCTGCAGCCAGGACAAGGCGGTAGCCGTCCAGGCTTTGCGGTCCAACAGCTGCAGGTCGGCACCAGCCTCGCCGGGCGCGAGCTTGACGCTGAGCCCGCCGGTGTCTTCCAGTCGGGTGCGGATCTGCACGGCGAGGTCCCGGCCGCCCGGGACGCTCGGGTCGTAGCCGAGGGTCAGGTTGATCCGGGTCTTCCAGGTGACCTTCGGCGTAGCCTTGCCGCCCAGCGGAAAGACCGGCGCGTGGCCGCCCACGCCGGCGGGGACCAGAGAGGCCGACGTCCGGTCGCCCTGCAGGGCCAGCGCGATCGCCGTGCGCAGCGGCTTACTCCGCCGGGCGGCCGACTCGGGCGACCATTGCAGCTGGAGCACGCGTACGCCGGTCAGTTCGATCGGTCCGTAGCCGCTCTCGGTCTGCTCCTCGGGACTGGTTTGGACCTGCTGCTGCAGGCGGGTGATGGCGGCCGCGTCGAGTCCCCGCCAGACCACCTCGACCGTGCCCTTGGTCATCGCGTCCTCGATGGTCGCCGAGTCGGGCACCGTGCGGTAGAGCACCTCGGCGAGACGGGCCGGGGTGCGACCGACGTAGTCCGGGTTGCGGGCCAGTAGGAGCTCGTTGGCCGCGAGCTTCTCGACCGCAAAGGGCCCGGAGCCGACGACGGAGTCCTTCGGCTCGCGGACCCGGTCGGCGTCGTACACTTCGGCGTCAACGATCGAGGCCGCCGGCGAGGCCAGGGCCCAGCCGAACTGGGTGTCGGGCCGGCTGAGCAGGAAGCGGACGGTGAGGTCATCGGTCACCTCGATGCGACGCAGCGATTTCGACAGCAGCGGCGCCGACGAGCCCGGCACGTTGAGCCGGGCGGCCCGTTCGATGCTGAACTTGACGTCCTCGGCGGTCAGCGGGTGCCCGTTGTGGAAGGTGACGTTCTCGTTCAGTGTGCAGGTGTAGGTGGTGGCAGTGGTGAACAGGCAGTCGCGGGCCACGTCGGGCTTGAGCACCGACTGGCCGGGATCGGCCGTCATCAGCCGCTGGAAGACGTTGTAGGCGAGCACCGCGGAGGAGGCATCGGTGATCGCGGCTGGGTCGGCCACCCGGATCGGGTCGGTGGTCAGCACGGTGAATGGACGCGGCGTGGCGCCGGAGGTCGAGGGCGCCGGTGACGGCGCGTTCCCGGGCGTCCGGCAGCCGCCGAGCACGAGCACAGCGACCACCAGCAGGGCGCCGGCGACCCGGCGCCGGTCAGGCCAGCGCATCGGCGTTCTCCAGCAGGCGCCGCACGGCGTCGACGTCCAGGTCGGCGAGGGAGGCCACGTGGACCCGGCGGGGTGCGGCGGGGACGGGCACCTTGTTCGGAATCGCCACCACCAGCGCACCGGCGGCGTTGCCCGCCCGGGCGCCCATCTCGGAGTCCTCGAACACCACGCAGTGCCGGGCGTCCACGTCCAGGGCATGACAGGCCCGCTCGTACGGCTCGGGGTGCGGCTTGCCCCGGGTCACCTCGTCGCCCGCCACTGAGATGGAGAACGTCCCCTGGGGCAGCCTGGCCAGAGCGGCGTCGAGCAGGATGCGGTACGACGCCGACACCAGGGCGCAGGGCACGTCGGCGGCCCGCAGCGCGGTGAGCAGCTCATACGCCCCCGGCCGCCAGGGCATCGGACCGTCGGTCACCCGGTCGACCACGTAGCTGATCAGCCAGTTGACGACCCACTCCGGGGTGAGGTCGGGCCGGCCGATCGTGTTGAGGATGTACGCGCCGGAGTCCAGCAACGAGTTGCCGACCAGCTGGTGGGCGTGCTCCACCGACCAGCGGCCGCCGAGCTGGCCGACGAGCTCGAACTCGCCCTCGATCCAGATCGGCTCGGTGTCGGCCAGCGTCCCGTCGAAGTCCCACAGGGCAGCGGCCAGGGACGTGGTCGTGTC
>DASQUF010000247.1:0-9991 GCA_035641435.1 Propionibacteriaceae bacterium
CGGCCGCGTTGGCCGACGGGGTGATCCTGATCGGGCGCGGCGCCGACGCCCAGCTGAGCCTGGACGACGACTACGTCTCGACCCGGCACGCCCGGGTGGTCAGTGGCGAGAACGGGGTCTACCTCGAGGACCTCGGCTCGACCAACGGCAGCTACGTCAACGGCCAGCGGATCACCGCGCCGACCACGATCACGCTCTCGGACACCATCCGCATCGGCCGAACCGTCATGAAGCTGGAGCCGTGAGCCGGTGACGTTGCTGCTGCGTTACGTAGCCCATTCCGAGATCGGCCTGATCCGTAAGAACAACCAGGACTCCGGTTTCGCCAGCCCGCACCTGCTCGTCGTCGCGGACGGCATGGGTGGCGCGGCGGCCGGCGACCTGGCCTCGGCGGTCGCCATCGACACGGTGCGGCACGTCGACTCGGCCACGGCCGGTAAGCAGATGCTCGAGGTCCTCGGCCGGGCGGTCAACGCGGCCAACGACCGGATCGCCGACCTGGTCGACGCCGACCCTGCCCTCGACGGTATGGGGACCACGCTGACCGGCGCGCTGTTCGACGGCAACGAGCTGGGGCTGGCCCACATCGGCGACAGTCGCGCGTACCGGCTGCGCGACGACACGCTGGAGCGGCTCACCCACGACCACAGCTGGGTGCAGTCGCTGGTCGACGAGGGCAAGATCAGCGAGGCCGAGGCGGCCAACCACCCCCACCGCTCGCTGCTGCTCAAGGTGCTGAACGGTCAGCCGGCCAACGACCCCGACCTGCGCCTGGTGCCCGTCGCCGCCGGTGACCGCCTGCTGTTCTGCAGCGACGGCGTCTGCGGGCTGGTCGACGACGACGAGATCGAGGCGGCGCTGCGGCTGCCGACCCTGGAGGCGGCGCTGGAGCGGCTGGTCTCCGAGGCGCTGGCCGAGGGCGGCATCGACAACATCACGGTGATCATCGCCGATGTGGTCGCCGACGACGGCACCACCGCCCCGATGGTCCTGGGCGCGGCCGACGAGCGCGACATCCCCGACGAGCTCGGCACCGGGAGCCTCGCGGTCACCGACGACGACCTCGACGAGGACGACGACACCTCAGGGCCGCGCAAGATCACAGACGACGACGAGTCCCGCTATACGCCGCGGGCGCCCGGGCGACGGCGGCTGGCCCGGCCCCTGGTCGGGCTGCTGGTGCTGCTGCTGATCGCCGGCGCCGGGCTCGGAGCCGCGTACGCGTGGACCCGGACCCAGTTCTACGTCGGCGTGGCCGGGGACCAGGTGGCGATCTACCAGGGCCTGGCCGATGCGGTCCCCATTGTCCGGCTGTCCCGGGTGTACGAGATCCAGCCGTTGGAGGTGACGGCGCTGCCGCCGTACTACGCCGAACGGGTCCGCGGAAACATCGAGGTGCCCGACCTGGACTCGGCCCGGGCGACGGTGGCCGAGCTCGAGGCGTACGCCGAACGGTGCGCCGCGGAAGCCACGCCGACGCCCACCCCTACCACCCCGGCTCCGACTCCCCGACCCACGCCCGCCCCGAGCGGGTCCTCGGCAACGGCGTCCGCGGTGGTGACTGCCTCGCCCAGCCCAACTGCCGCGCCGACCGAGCCGGAGTGCTAGGTGAGCTTTCCTGGCGTCACGGTGATGCCGCGCAAGCGCCGCGGCGTCGAGCTGTTCCTGATCCTGTTCGCGCTGGCCCTCACCCTCGGGGCGTACGCCCAGGTCGACCTCAACGCGACCGGCCAGCTCTCCGAGGCCTTCCCTACCCTGGCGGGGATCTGCGTACTGCTCGCCGCGTTGGCGCACATCGCGGTCCGCTGGCGCCTCCCGTACGCCGACCCGGTGATCCTGCCTTGCGTCATCCTGCTCAACGGCCTGGGCCTGGCCATGATCCACCGGATCGACCTGATCAACGATCCGCCCACCAGCGGCGCCCGGCAGCAGCTGATCTGGACCGGGCTGGGCGTGTTGCTGTTCATCCTCGTCGTGGTGCTGCTGCGCGACCATCGGCGGCTGCGGCGCTTCACTTACACCATCGGCCTGGTCGGCGTGGCGCTGTTGCTGCTCCCACTGGTGCCCGGGCTGGGGACCGAGAAGTTCGGTGCGCAGATCTGGATCTCGGTCGGCCCGTACAGCTTCCAGCCCGCGGAGGCGGCCAAGGTGCTGCTGTCGATCGCCTTCGCCGGCTACCTGGTGGAGAAGCGCGACGTGCTCGCGCTGGCCGGCTACCGCGTACTCGGTCTGGACCTGCCGCGAGCCCGCGATCTCGGCCCGATCGCGGTGATCTGGGCGCTCAGCCTGGCCATCCTGGTCTTCCAGCGCGACCTGGGCACGTCGCTGCTGTTCTTCGGGCTGTTCGTGATGCTGCTCTACGTGTCCACCGAGCGACCCAGCTGGGTGGTGCTCGGCGCGCTGCTGTTCGCCGGTGGCGCGTACGTCGGCTGGCTGTTGTTCTCCCACGTCAAGATCCGGGTAGCCGCGTGGCTGGACCCGTTCTCGGACTACGACGCCCACTTCCAGGTGATCAACGCCCAGTTCGGGATGGCCTGGGGCGGGCTGCTGGGCACCGGGCTGGGGCTCGGGCGCCCGGGGTTGACGCCGCTGGCCCGCAGCGACTTCATCGCCGCAGCCATCGGGGAGGAGCTCGGCATGACCGGGCTGATGGCGGTGATCATGATCTACGGGCTGATCGTCGCCCGCGGGCTGCGGACGGCGCTGCAGTGCCGGGAGCCTTTCGGCAAACTGCTGGCCGCGGCCCTGTCCTTCGCGTTGGCGCTGCAGGTGTTCACCATCCTCGGCGGTGTCACCCGGCTGCTGCCGCTGACCGGTCTGACCACACCGTTCATGTCTCAGGGCGGGTCGTCCCTGGTCTCCAACTGGGTGGTGGTGGCGCTGCTGCTCGTGATCAGCCACCAGGTGCGCAAGCCGGTCGTGACCGTCACCGCGCCGGACCCCGACGCCGAGATGACCCAGGTGGTCAAGGTGGCCGCATGATGGCTCGGCGTGCGGTCCTCGCCCTTCGAGCATCGGAGGAGCGCTCTGGTGCCGTCCGGAGGAACGATGAGCGGAGACGCTGCATCGTTCAAGGGGGGCGGCCCTCTTGGACCCCCGAAAAGCCGGAGGCCTCCGCGAAGAGTGACGACGGCGGCAGCTCTGAGAGCGCGACGGGTGCGAGAAGGGCTAGAAATTGAACAAGCCGATCCGTCGCGTCGCCTTCGTGGCGATGATCATGTTCGGGCTGCTGCTGGCCAACGGCACCTACATGATGATCGTCCGGCAGACGGCGCTGGCCGCCGAGCCGCAGAACCGCCGTGTACGCGACGCGGAGTTCGCGCAGGACCGCGGCGCGATCCTGGCGGCTGGCCAGACCGAGATCGCCTCGACCGAGCCGTCCGACGACAGCTTCAAGTACCAACGGGTCTACCCCGAAGGCGAGCTGTACGCGCCGATCACCGGCTTCTACTCCTACGACCATGCGCGTACGGCGCTGGAGAGCACCTACAACAGCCAGCTGGCCGGCACCGACGACGCCCTGTTCGTCCGCCGGCTGATCGACATGGTGACCGGTCGGGCTCCGGAAGGGGCCAGCGTGCAGACCACCATCGTGCCCAAGGTGCAGCGGGCCGCGGCCGAGGCGCTCGGCGACCAGCAGGGCGCGGTGGTTGCCCTCGACCCGCAGACCGGCGCCGTACTGGCCATGGTCACCAGCCCGAGCTACGACCCCAACGACATCGCCAGCCACGACATCGACGAGGCGGACGACGCGTACAACGAGCTGGCCAAGGACCCCACGCGGCCGCTGGCCAACCGGGCGGCCCGGGAGGTCTACCCGCCGGGGTCGACGTTCAAGCTGGTCACCGCAGCGGCCGCGCTGACCGACGGCAAGACCCCCGACAGCAAGGTCGACTCACCGGTCCGGCTCAGGCTGCCCGGCACCAACACCTACCTCCGCAACTCGGGCCCCTGCGGCGGCCGGCAGGTCACCATCACCCAGGCCCTGCGGGTGTCCTGCAACACCGCCTTCGCCAACCTCGGACTCGAGGTCGGTGAGGACAAGCTCCGGGAGCAGTCAACGCAGTTCGGCTTCAACCAGCGGCACCTGCCCGACCTGGGTGGCGCGGCCAGCCGGTTCCCGGACGAGGTCGACGAGGCCCAGCTCGCCCTGAGCGCGATCGGACAGTTCGACGTGGCGGCCAGCCCGCTGCAGATGGCCATGGTGTCGGCGGCGATCGCCAACGACGGGGTGCTGATGAATCCGTACCTGGTCAGCATGGTGCAGGCGCCCGACCTCAAGCCGCTGGAGACGCACAAGCCCGAGGTGCTGTCCAAGCCGCTCACACCGGAGCACGCCGCCGAGCTGCAGGAGATGATGGTCGTCGTGGTCGACAGCGGCACCGGCCGCAGCGCCCAGATCAGCGGGGTCGAGGTCGGCGGCAAGACCGGTACGGCGCAGTCCGATCCCAGGCGCAAGCCCTTCGCCTGGTTCACCTCGTTCGCGCCGCTGGATGACCCGAAGGTGGCCGTAGCCGTGGTCGTGGAGGACGCCGACATCCCCCGCGACGACATCGCCGGCGGCCGGGTGGCGGCGCCGATCGCCAAGGCCGTGATGGAGGCCGCGCTATGAGTAGAGCAAGGGGGACGACCCCCTTTGACCCCTGTCGCGCCCAGATCAACACACGGAAGCGCGCGATCCCGAGGACAGTTCCCGAAACCTGCCGACAGGTTGCAACTTTCGAGCCGGACTCTCTGCCGTCTGGCGGCAGTTTTCTCTCGGCTCGCGCCCGGGGTATGCGAGCGGTTGGGGCGGAGCCCGCCCATGGCCCAGAATGGCTCGGGGCTGGAGGAGGAAAATGATGGCGGGCGACCAGATGGTGATCGGTGGCCGGTACGAGCTGGAGGACCTGCTGGGCCGTGGCGGCATGGCCGAGGTCCGCAGAGCCGTCGACACCCGGCTCGGCCGCCCGGTGGCAATCAAGCAGCTGCGCGCCGACCTCGCGACCGACCCCACTTTCCAGGCCCGGTTCCGCCGGGAGGCCCAGTCCGCGGCCGGCCTCAACCACCCCAACATCGTCGCCGTCTACGACACCGGCGAAGAGACCGACCCCCGGACCGGCACCTCGATCCCCTACATCGTGATGGAGCTGGTCGAGGGCCCGACGCTGCGCGACGTGCTCCGCGACGGCCGCAAGATCCTGCCGGAGCGCGCGCTCGAGCTCACCCAGGGCGTACTCGACGCGCTCAGCTACAGCCACCGGGCCGGCATCATCCACCGCGACATCAAGCCGGCCAACGTGATGCTCACCCAGTCCGGCACCGTCAAGGTGATGGACTTCGGCATCGCCCGGGCGGTCGCCGACACCAGCGCCACGATGACCCAGACGGCGGCCGTGATCGGCACCGCGCAGTACCTGTCGCCGGAGCAGGCCCGCGGCGAGACGGTCGACGCCCGCAGCGACATCTACTCGGCCGGCTGCCTGATGTACGAGCTGCTGGTCGGGCGACCGCCGTTCGTCGGTGACTCACCGGTCAGCGTGGCCTACCAGCACGTCCGGGAGACGCCAGTGCCGCCGAGCCAGCTCGACCCGGTGATCACTCCGGACATCGACACGGTGACGCTGAAGGCCCTGGCCAAGGACCCGGCCGACCGCTATCAGTCGGCCCGGGAGATGAAGGCCGACATCACCCGGGTGCTCGCCGGCCAGCAGGCCACCGCGGTGGTGCCGCGGGTCGGGGAGGACGCGACGGCCGCCACCCCGACTCAGGTCGTGCCGCCGGCCACCATGGTGGCGCCGGTGGCGGCCGCGGGCCCCCCACTGGATCTCGACGAGGAGGAGGAGCGCAAGCCCCGCGTCGGGCTGGCCATCGCGATCACCGCGGCGATCATCCTGGTGCTCGGCCTGGGAGCCTTCGCGCTGTACTCGATCCTGACTCCTGAGCAGCCGACCGTGCAGACGGTGGCCGTGCCCAATGTGCTCAACTTCCCGCAGAAGCTGGCGGTCGAGCAGCTCGAAGGACAAGAGCTCAAGGTCTCGATCAAGAAGGAGAACGGCAAGGACGACGAGACCAAGGGCACCGTCACGGCCCAGAACCCGGTGCCGGACACGGCGGTCGAGCCGGGCAGCACGGTGACGATCACCGTCAATGTCGGACCAGAGACCGGCAAGATCCCCAAGAACCTGGTCGGCAAGGACAAGGACGACGTCCAGGAGGCCCTGGAGGACGCTGGCTTCACCAACGTCGACCTCAAGGAGGCCGAGGAGGAGGATCCGGACACCGAACCCGACGAGGTGATCAGCGTCTCACCCAAGGAGGGGGCGACCGCGGCCAAGAGCGGCAAGGTCACCGTGACGTACGCGACCGGGAAATCGCCGGTGCCCGACTTCACTGGACTCTCGGAACAGCGGGCTCGGGACGACGCGAGGGCGGCTGGATTCGATTCGGTGGAGGTCGTGGAAGAGGAGACCAACGAGCAGCCGGTCGGCACGGTCATCCGTCAGAATCCCAAGCCGGGCGATGTCGCGGAGCGGACCTTCAAGATCCGGCTCGTCGTTGCCCAGGCGGTCCCCGAGCCGACTCCGACGCCCACCCCGCCGTCCACGCCGCCCCCCTCCCCCTCGCCGACCCCCAGCGCTACGCCGAGCTAGTGCCGACGCGGCACTAGCGCGTCCGGCAGCCTTGGGGCCTCTTGATGACGGCGGCTCGCGGGGGACGGCCTTCGGAGCACGGGTCGGTGGCGTGGCAGTTGCGCCAGAGGCCTTCGACCTAGACAACATGATCAAGAGCGCTCCGCGCTCCAGGGCGCCGTGCTTGCTACCGGCACCCGCCGCAGGGATGACGCCGGCATGCCACCCTGGTGGCATGGAGGAAACCGACCGGGCATTGCCCGAGGCTGAGACCGGCGATGTCGAGCCGGCGCCTCCGACGAGCCTCGTTGTTGGCCACGACCGTTCAGCGGGCGCTGATGCCGCCTTGGAGCTGGCGCTGCAGCTGGCGTCGGAACTGCACGCACCGGTGGTGATCCTCCGCGCCTGGTCGTTGGTGACCGCGCCCCGGCCCGCGAACTGGACCTTCGGCTACGTGCCGTCAGAGGACGAACTCGCCAAGGCGGTGCACGACCAACTCGTCGCCGACACCCGCGCCCGGGTGGCCCGCTTCCCGGGTGTAGACGTGACCATGCGGGTGCACCACCGGGGCCCGGCCCAAGCCCTGATCGGGGCGTCGCGCGATGCTCGGATGCTGGTGGTCGGCTCACGGGGACTCGGGGGGTTTCGCGAGCTGGTGCTCGGCTCGGTTAGCGACCAGTGCGTCCGGTACGCCGCCTGCCCAGTGCTCGTGGCCCAACGCCCACGACGGTGACGAGGGCGTACGCCTGCCTCATTCCCACTCACCGCTAGTTCCTCCTTCTTTCCACCCTCTGCAGAGGGTGGGAAGAAGGAGTAGCGGCCGGGAAGTTGGATTCGAACGTGAGAGCGAATCGCGCTAGACTTGCGGCATGAGCACCGCCGTACAGACCTCGCTGTTCGATCTCGCCGATCAGCCGGCGGAGGGCGACTTCGCCCTCGGACCGCTAGGCGGGATGGTCACCCGCCAGGTGCTCGGCCGCGGGGCCTGGGTGGACCTGCTGCCGGGCTGGCTGAGCGGCGCCGGCTCGTTGTTCGACGACCTGCAGAGCCAGGTGCCGTGGCGGGCCGAGCGGCGCCGGATGTACGAGCGGGTGGTCGATGTGCCGCGGATGCTCTGCTTCTACGGCGACAACGACCCGCTGCCCCACCCCGATCTGGTCACGGCGCGGGAGTACCTCAATGCGCACTACCGAGCCGAGCTGGGCGAGCCGTTCACCACCGCGGGGCTGTGCCTGTACCGCGATGGCCGGGACTCGGTGGCCTGGCACGGCGACACGATTGGCCGGAGCAAGACCGAGGACACCATGGTCGCCATCGTGTCGCTCGGCTCGCCTCGGTCGTTCCTGCTGCGACCGCGAGGCGGTGGGGCGACCATCCGGCACCAGCTCGGTCACGGCGACCTGCTGGTGATGGGCGGCTCCTGTCAGCGCACCTGGGAGCACGCCATCCCGAAGACCGCACGCCCCGTCGGACCTCGGATTAGCGTCCAGTTCCGGCCGCGCGGCGTTCGCTAGTCAGTCAGTTCGGACCGAACGAGCCGCTCCGCATCACGACCGCGCACCAGTGTCCAGGCCCACTAGGAGCTCGGTCAGCGTGGACGGGACCAGTCGCGAAGCGTGGATGGGCCTGGCGGGAGCCCGAGCCTGCGAGAGCGGATGTTTGCGGAGCGGCTCGTCCCGTCCACGCCGACTGTGCGGCTATCCGAGCCCGGCTAGCGGGCGGACATCAGCGGCGCCATACCGACCGCGCGGGCCGGAGCTTCGGGGTCGCCACAGGCCGTCAGCCAGTTGGCCAGCATCTGGTAGCCCCACTCGGTGAGCACCGACTCGGGGTGAAACTGCACCGCCTCGATCGGCAGCTCTCGGTGGCGGACGGCCATGATGACGCCGCTCGGCGTGGTGGCGGTGACCTCGAGCACGTCGGGAACCGAGCCCGGCTCGATCGCCAGCGAGTGATAGCGGGTGGCGGTGAACGGTGACGGCAGCCCGGCCAGTACGCCGGCACCCTGGTGCAAGATCAGCGACGTCTTGCCGTGCAGCAGCTCCGGCGCTCGGTCGACGACCCCGCCGTACGCCACGCCGATGCTCTGCAGCCCCAGGCAGACCCCGAAGATGGGCCGCCGACCAGCCTGCTGCTTGACCACCTCGACACACACCCCGGCCTCCTCCGGCGTGCCGGGACCGGGCGAGAGCAGGATGCCGTCAAAGGCGTCGGCGAACCGGGGATCGGCGAACCGCGGATCGTCGTTGCGCCAGACCTCGACCTCGGCCCCGATCTGGGCCAGGTATTGAACCAGGTTGTAGACGAACGAGTCGTAGTTGTCGATCACGAGAATCTTGGCCGTGCTCACCCGGCTATTCTCTCCCACGTGCCTGAGTCCAAGGTCCGAAAGTCCGCCGCCGACAAGCAGAAGCTGAAGGTGCAGCGGTCGGCGAAGCCCAAGAAGGTCAAGGCTCCGTCCAGCCGGCGCTGGGTGCCGCCGACCTTCATCACCGTCGGTCTGCTCGGCGTGGCCTGGCTCATCATCTACTACGTCGCCGGCCCGAGCATCCCGTACATGAGCGACCTCGGAAACTGGAACATCCTGATCGGGATGGGCGGCATGGCCGCGGCGTTCATCATCGCCACCCTCTGGAAGTAGCCCGGTAGCGGGCCGGGCGGCGGGCGGAAAGCGTCGGCAAGGCCTAATGCCACCGATGTAACTCGTCCACATTTGGGGAAAGCTCTGTGGACAGGATCGCGGTCGGCCGTTAGGTAGCACGCCTTACCTAACCAGCGTCACCGACGCCCACCTGGAGATGGAGTTCACGCATGCAGCGCGCGCGATCCTCGCCGCGGCGGCCCTGAGCATCCTGCTCGCCGCCTGCGGCGCCACCAGCACCACCACAGACCCGACCGCGAGTTCTGGACCGTGGTCCTTCACCGACGGCTCCGGGAAGGTGGTCACCATCGAACAGCGGCCCACCCGGATCATCGCCCACGCCGGGGAGGCAGCCGCACTGATGTCCTTCGGGATCCGGCCGGTCGGGATCTACGCCGACGAGTCGGTCAGGACCGACCCGAACCTCGAGGGCCTGGATCTGACCGGCATCGCGATCCTCGGCGAGGAATGGGGCAAGATCGACGTGGAGAAGGCCGCCGGTCTCCGGCCGGACCTGATCGTCGCCGACTGGTGGCCTGCCGAGAAGGCGCACAGCGGCATGGAAGAGGGCGTCGACGAGAAGAGCAAGAAGCTGGCCAAGCTGGCACCGGTGGTCGGGGTCACCCAGGGCAGGTCCATCGTCGACCTGGCCGAGGGGTACAGGCAGCTGGCCCTCAGCCTCGGCGCCGATGTCACCGCAGCACCGATCGCCGAGAACGAGCAGCGGTTCGACGCGGCC
>DASQUF010000248.1:0-2249 GCA_035641435.1 Propionibacteriaceae bacterium
CCTGGGTGCGGCGGCGACGCGGCGACGGAGCTCGTCCCCCGGGAGCTGCACGCCGATGGTGTTGGCCGCGGCGATCGCGGTCGATCAGCAACCCGCCTTGTATCCATCCATGCCTCCGGCGGCACGCTTCTACGGTTGCCGACGGGCTCGGCCGGAGTGGCGTCCGCCAAGGTGGTGTACGTCCGGCCCGGTGTTGGGCGTGGCGTAGTCGTGTAGGGCGGCCATCGCGTGATCTTGGAGACCTACCACAGTCCTCAGGAGAGCCACGCGATGACCGCACCGAGCAGTATCGACCCTGCCCGCTTCCTGTCCGAGCAGCTGGCCCAGGCCAGCCCGGATCTGCTGCGGCACATGTTGACCACGTTCATCGACACGCTGATGTCGGCGGAGGCCGATGCGGTGTGTGGTGCCGAGTACGGCGTCCGCAGCCTGGAGCGGGTCAACGTCCGTAACGGCTACCGGCAGCGGGAGTTCGACACCCGCGCCGGCACCCTGGAGGTGGCCATCCCGAAACTACGCACCGGCTCGTACTTCCCAGACTGGCTGCTGGAGCGGCGCCGGCGGGCGGAGCGGGCGCTGACGTCGGTGGTCGCGACCTGCTACCTGCTCGGGGTGTCGACCCGGCGGATGGAGCGCCTGGTCGAGTCGTTGGGGATCACCCGGCTGTCGAAGTCGCAGGTCTCGGAGATGGCCCGCGACCTCGACGGCCAGGTCGAGGCGTTCCGCACCCGCCCGCTCGACCAGGGGCCCTACACGTTCGTGGCCGCCGACGCGCTGGTGCTCAAGGTCCGCGAGGGCGGCCGGGTGGTCAACGTGCACGCCCTGCTGGCCACCGGCGTCAACGCCGATGGGCATCGGGAGATCCTCGGCCTGCAGGTCACCAGCGCTGAGGACGGCGCTGGCTGGCTCGGCTTCTTCCGGGACCTAACCGCCCGCGGCCTGACCAGCGTCGCGCAGGTGACCTCCGACGCGCACCGCGGCCTGGTCGACGCCATCGGCGCCACCCTGCCCGGCGCCGCCTGGCAGCGGTGCAGGACCCATTACGCGGCGAACCTGATGGCCGTCTGCCCGAAGAGCAGCTGGCCCTGGGTGCGGGCGCTGCTGCACTCCGTCTACGACCAACCCGACGCCGCCGCCGTGCACGCCCAGTTCGACCGCGTCCTGGACGCCCTCGCCGACAAACTGCCCACCGTCGCCGCTCACCTCGACGCCGCCCGCACGGACGTGCTCGCCTTCACCGCGTTCCCGAAAGAGGTCTGGCGGCAGATCTGGTCTAACAATCCCAGCGAACGGCTGAACCGGGAGATCCGCCGCCGCACCGACGTCGTCGGGATCTTCCCTGACCGGGCCGCCCTCATCCGGTTGGTCGGCGCTGTGCTCGCCGAACAACACGACGAATGGACCGAAGGCCGCCGCTACCTCGGCCTCGACCTCCTGTCCCGCTGCCGACTCCGACCCGCGGCCGACACCACCACCGACCCTGAGGAGGCCACCATCCCGGCGCTCAGCGCCTGACCAACCCAAAGATCACGCGCCAGCCGTCACACACCACGCCAGCGGACTTGACCCGGGCCTCTCGTGGAGAGGTGCAGGCCGCCGGTTCCGGCATGACTCATGGCTCCTGTCGTCATGATCGCAGAGGTGGTGTCACCGGGACTGCAGGGCGTTCGTGACCGCTGATAGGGACCTGGCCCGGCTGTGGAGGCCTGCTCGTAACGTGGCTGCCGGCGCGTCGTCCGTGGCTGGCCTGCTCGGCTGCGACGAGGAGTGCAGTTGTCGATATCCCATAGTTCACGGGTCGGTCGTGCTGGTGTCATCGAGGTCTTCTGTGGCGTCGACGTGGCCCGCGAGGCCCACCACGCGGTCGCGGTCGACCGGAGCGGACGGAAGCTGGTGGACCGGCCGCTGGCGAATGACGAGGCGGCTCTGCGGGAGCTGTTTACTGAGCTGGCTGGGTCTGGCCGCGTGCTGGTGGTGGTCGATCAGCCCGCCTCGATCGGGGCGCTGGCGATTGCTGTGGCCCGCAGCATGGGCGTCGAGGTGGGCTATCTGCCTGGGTTGGCGATGCGCCGGATCGCCGATCTGTATCCCGGCGAGGGCAAGACTGACGCCCGGGACGCCTTCGTGATCGCCGACGCCGCCCGCACCCTGCCGCATGCGCTGCGGCGGGTTGGGCCGGACGAGCAGACCGTGACCGCGCTCGGCGTGTTGGCCGGCCACGACGCCGACCTGGCGGCGGAGGCCACCCG
>DASQUF010000249.1:0-10602 GCA_035641435.1 Propionibacteriaceae bacterium
CGCCGAGCGCTATGCCGCCTGGTGCGACTACTTCGACCGGCTGGGCATCGAGGCCGTGGGGCTGGGCTGGTTGACGCTGCGCCGCACCGGGCGTACGCCGTCGGTCCGGATCGAGGACTGGCCGCATCCGGTGGAACAGCCCATCGCCCCGGCGCTGGACGCCGGTCTGTCCGCGGTCGACCGCCTGGCCGAGATGACGGACGAGATGATCCTGGCCACCCGGTGGCATCTGGCCGACGACGTGGTCGAGGAGACGACCGGCCCGCCCGGGGTGGCGGACCCCGAGCACGTGGTGTTCCGGCAGCAGCGCGGGTTCCGCCGGGCCGTGGCCCTCGATACCGCCACCGCCGGGATTCTCGGCGCCTGCGACGGCGAGCTGACTCTGGACCAGATCGTCGCCTCGGTGGCCGGCCTGCTCGAGGCCGACGTCAACCCCCTGCGACACGAGACAGTTGCGCGGGTGAGGACTCTGGTAGTTGACGGGTTCGTGCGTTGAGACATAGCGCAGGGAATTGATTCCGAAGCCACAACGTTCCGGGTCTCTGCGGAGGGAACCCGTAGAGTATGCCCGCCGTGCGGGTGCAGGGCACATCAACCAGGAGTGGGGGAACGTTCATGGCCGTCAAGGAAGGGGGCCGGCGACTCGTCATCGTCGAGTCGCCGACCAAGGCGACCAAGATCGCCAGCTTCCTCGGCGACGGGTACATCGTCGAGTCGAGCCGCGGCCACGTCCGCGACCTCCCGACCGGCGCCTCCGAGGTGCCGGCCAAGTACAAGGGTGAGAAGTGGGCCCGGACCGGTGTCGACGTGGACAACGGCTTCGAGGCGTTGTACGTGGTCAACCCGGACAAGCGGGCCACGCTCCGTTCGCTGAAGGACGCGCTGTCCGGGGCGGACGAGCTGCTGCTCGCTACCGACGGTGACCGGGAGGGCGAGGCAATCGCCTGGCACCTGCTGCAGGAGCTCAAGCCCAAGGTCCCCGCGCGGCGAATGGTGTTCCACGAGATCACCCCGAGCGCGATCGCCGAGGCCGTGGCCAACCCGCGCGACCTCGACTCCGACCTTGTCGACGCGCAGGAGACCCGGCGGATCCTGGACCGGCTCTACGGCTACGAGGTCTCTCCGGTGCTGTGGAAGAAGGTCATGCCCCGGCTGTCGGCCGGCCGCGTGCAGTCCGTGGCCACCCGGCTGGTGGTCGACCGCGAGCGGGAGCGGATGGCCTTCCGGGCCGCCTCGTTCTGGGACCTGGATGCCGTGCTGGACGCCGGCGAGAAGGCGGAGCCGCCGCTGTTCCCGGCCCGGCTGACCCGGGTGGGCGAGCGCCGGGTGGCCCAGGGGCGGGACTTCGACAGCCGCGGCCGGCTGGTCGCCAAAGGCTCCGAGCCGCTGCTGCACCTGGACCGGACGCAGGCCGAGGACCTGGCCGCAACCCTGCGTACGGCCGGCTACGCCGTACGCAGCGTCGAGTCCAAGCCCTACACCCGCCGCCCGTACGCGCCGTTCCGCACGACGACGATGCAGCAGGAGGCCGGCCGCAAGCTCGGCTTCACCGCGCAACGGGCGATGTCAGTGGCCCAGGACCTCTACGAGGCCGGCTTCATCACCTACATGCGGACCGACTCGGTCACCCTCTCCGATACCGCGATCACCGCCGCCCGCAACCAGGTGCGGCAGCTGTTCGGCGCCGACTACCTGCCCGACAAGCCGCGGGTCTACACCTCGAAGGTCAAGAACGCCCAGGAGGCGCACGAGGCGATCCGCCCGGCGGGGGAGACCTTCCTGACCCCGGCGCAGACCGGGCTGACCGGCGACCAGTTCCGGCTCTACGAGCTGATCTGGATGCGCACCATCGCGTCGCAGATGAAGGACGCCGAGGGTCGCTCGATCACCGTGACCATCGACGCCACGCCCGAGCGCGGTGAGGCGTGCACGTTCGTCGCCTCGGGCCGGACCATCACCTTCCACGGCTTCCTCAAGGCCTACGTCGAGTCGTTCGACGACGCCGACCAGGCCGCCGACGACGCGCAGACCCGGCTGCCCAACCTCGTCGAGGGGCAGACGTTGCGGCCGGAGTCGGTGACCGCCTCGGGCCACGAGACCCGCCCGCCCGCCCGCTACACCGAGCCCTCGCTGGTGGCCAAGCTGGAGGAGCTGGAGATCGGCCGGCCGTCGACGTACGCCTCGATCCTCCGCACCATCACCAGCCGCGACTACGTGTTCAAGCGGGGCTCGGCGCTGGTCCCGACCTGGCTGGCCTTCGCGGTCACCCGGCTGCTGGAGGAGCACTTCCCGAAGCTGGTCGACTACGCCTTCACCGCCGAGATGGAAGAGGTGCTGGACCAGATCGCCGGCGGCAGCGCCGAGCGGATCGCGGTGCTGACCGACTTCTACTTCGGGGCGCCGGACAGCGATGGCGCCGGCGACCGGGAAGGGCTGCAGCGGTTGGTCTCCGAGCTCGGCGAGATCGACGCCCGCAAGCTGTCCACCTTCCCGATCGGTGACCTGGAGTCGACCGCCGAGAACCCGATCGTGGTCCGGGTGGGCCGCTACGGCACCTACGTCGAGGACGAGCAGGGACGACGGGCCAACGTCGCCGAAGACCTGCCGCCGGACGAGCTGACCGTCGAGCTGGCCGAGGAGCTGCTCTCCAAGCCGATGGGTGAGGAGCGCGAGCTCGGCGTCGACCCGGGCACCGGGCGGCTGATCGTGGCCCGCAACGGGCGCTACGGGCCGTACGTCACCGAGGTGCTCGACGGCGAGAACGGCAAGGCCAAACCGCGCACCGGGTCACTGTTCGCCTCGATGGACCTGGAGACGGTGAACCTGGAGGACGCCCTGCGGCTGATGAGCCTGCCGCGGGTGGTGGGGACCGATGAGGACGGCGTCGAGATCACCGCTCAGAACGGCCGCTACGGGCCCTACCTGAAGAAGGGCACCGACTCCCGGTCGCTGGAGTCGGAGGAGCAGATCTTCTCGGTGACCCTGGACGATGCCCGGGCGATCTACGCCCAGCCCAAGCAGCGCGGTCGGGCCGCGGCCAAGCCGCCGCTGGCCGAGCTCGGGCCCGACCCGGTGTCGGGAAGGCCGATGGTGATCAAGGACGGTCGCTTCGGGGCGTACGTGACCGACGGTGAGACCAACGCGACGCTGCGCCGCGGCGACGAGATCGAGACGATCACCGCCGAGCGCGCGGCCGAGCTGCTGGCCGAGAAGCGGGCCAAGGGTCCCGCCCCGAAGAAGCGCCCGGCGAAGAAGGCGGCCGTCAAGAAGGCGGCCAGCAACGGGACGGCGGCCGCCAAGAAGGCCCCGGCCAAGAAGACCCCCGCAAAGACCGGCGCGAAGAAGACCGCCGCCAAGGCGTCCGCCAGCGCCGGGTGACTGGGCTCGCTCGTCGGCGAGCGGAGCGGCCAGGCCGCGTCGCAACCATCCGCCCTCGCGGGCTCGGGCTCCCGCCAGGCCCGTCCACGCTCCGCGACCTGACCGCTCCGCCTGCCGGCCTCACTCGACCTCCTCAGGATCGTGGGAGGATTCCGGCATGGCCAAGGGCAAGCGGGACAAGGACAAGGGCAAGGGACACAAGTCTCCGGTCCCGTCCGCCGCGGCCACCAACGGCAAGGTGGCATCGCCGGCCACCCCGGCCACCCCGGCCACCCCAGCCCAGCCGGCCTCGGGCCACCGGCCTCCCGGTCAGCGGTTCTACGACCTGCCCTACAGCGCCGCCGCCCCGCGGCTGATCAACCCCGACCTCGGGCTGCACAACCTGGTCGCCCGGGCCGGCCACAACGCTGCGTACTCGATCGACGTCACCCTGCTCGACGCCCCCGACCACCGGCTGATCCGCTCCGGGGTGCTGCTGGCCCACCGGGTGCTGGACGGCCGCGGCGAGTGGTATCTGACGGCACCGGACTGGCAGCCGCTGCTGCCCAAGGACCGGATCGAGCTGATGGGGCACGCCGACCTGCCCGAGGAGCTCGCTGACCTGCTGCGGCCGCTGCGCCGCCGCGCCACTCTCGGTCCGGTCGCCGCGCTGACCTGTGATCGGCGCGAGTTCGCGCTGCGCGATGACCACGGCACCACCCTGGCCCTGCTGCGCGACGACAAGGTGACCGTACGCCGAGGCGGCCTGACCACCGCTCGCTACCGGGAGGTGATGATCACTCCGGTCGGGCCGGGGATCACCGACGAGCAGACGGCGTGGCTGGACCGGGCGTTCATTCAGTCCGGCGCGACGTACGTGCCCAAGTTCCCCCGGCTGGTGACCCGGCTCGGCGCCCCGGCCACCGGGCCGACCGACCTGCCGGTGCCGGAGCCGTTCGATGCGGACGCCTCGTTCAAGAAGTTCGTGTCCCAGCTGCTGGCGCTGCGGCTACGGCGGATCGTCGAGGCCGACCTGGCCATCCGGGGTGGGGACCTGACTGCCATCGGGCGGCTGGCCGACGAGGCGGCCCGGCTGCGGGACGAGCTCAAAGGTCTGTCCCCGGTCCTGGACGCGGAGTGGGTGGAGGACGTCTACGACGAGCTGGGCTGGATCAGCCTGGACTCCGCGCCGTCCGATGCCGACGGTCGAGAACGACTATCCACCCGGCTGCGGAGCGAGCGGTATCTCACGGTGCTGGAGCGGCTGGTGGGGGCGGTGCGCGCGCCCAAGCTGGCCGAGGTCCGGGCTGAGGCGACCGGCGTGGTCCTGACCGAGCTGGTGGCCTCCGCGGTCGACCGGCTACGGCAGGCTGCGGACGCCCTGACCGTCGACTCGCCCGAGGAGGAGTGGGACGAGGCCTGGCGGGAGATCGGGCGGCTGCAGTGGGTGTTGGACGTGGCGGCCCAGGTGCTACCCGAGGACTCCGCCCGGATCCGGCGGCGGCTGTCGGCGGCGGCCCGGCTGCTGGCCGAGGTGCATGACGACCGGACGTCGGAGGCGACGGCGATGATGCTGGTGGCTGATCTCACCCCCGAGCTGGCCTTCCTCGCGGGGCGGGACTTCGAGCGGGAGACCGACAAGGCCCGGCGCTCCCGGCGACATTTCGTCCGCGAGTGGGCCAAGATCGTCAAGAAGCTGGACGCGTGAGGAGTCCGACCGGGGCGTTTGTCGTCTTCGAGGGCGGTGACGGAGTCGGCAAGACCACCCAGGTCGACCTGCTGTGTGCCTGGCTGAGCGAGCACGGCTACGAGGTGGTCCGGACCTTCGAGCCCGGCGACTCGACCGTAGGCGCCGCGATCCGGCGAATCGTGCTGGATCCGGCCACCGGGGAGATGTCCCCACGAGCCGAGGCGCTGCTGTACGCCGCGGACAAGGCCCAGCATCTGTACGCCGTGGTGGAGCCCGCACTGCGCCGGGGGGCGGTGGTGGTCTGCGACCGCTACGTCGACTCGATGCTGGCCTACCAGGGCGCCGGCCGGGTGCTGGCGCTGGAGGAGGTGGAGCAGGTGGCGCGCTGGGCGACCGGAAACCTGCGGCCCCACCTGACCGTGGTGCTGGACACCGAGCCGGAGCGGGCGGTGCACGCCAAGGCCGACCTCGACCGGCTGGAGGCCGCCGGCGCACTGTTCCACGAGCGGGCCCGGCAGTTCTTCCTCGAGCTCGCTGCGCGGGAGCCCGAGTACTACCTGGTGCTCGACGCCAGAGCCGCGCGGGAGGAGATCGCCGTCCGGGTGGTGGAGCGCCTGGCGCCGCTGCTGTCGGCGCTGGCGGCCACAATCGAGGCATGACCGTCGTGGCCAACCCAGGGGTCTGGGCCGAGCTGATCGGCCAGGACCAGGCCGTCGCCACGCTGCGTCGGGCGGTGGCCGGGGAGTCGCACGCGATGAGCCACGCCTGGCTGGTCACCGGACCCCCCGGGTCAGGCCGGTCCAACGCGGCGCGGGCGTTCGCCGCCGGTCTGCAGTGCGCGCGGGGGTTCGGCTGCGGGGAGTGCAAGGAGTGCCGGACGTCGCTGTCCGGCGCCCACCCGGATGTGACCCTGGTGCGGACCGAGATGCTCTCGATCGGGGTGGACGAGGTCCGCGAGCTGGTCCGGCGGGCCGTGATGAGCCCGACGATCGGCCGCTGGCAGGTGATAGTCGTCGAGGACGCCGACCGGGTGACCGAACGCGGTGCGGATGCCCTGCTGAAGAGCATCGAGGAGCCGGCTCCGCGTACGGTCTGGATCCTCTGCGCGCCGACGCCGGACGACGTGGTCGCGACCATCAGGTCGCGCTCCCGGCTGCTCCGGCTGCAGACGCCGAGCGTGGCCGCGGTGGCCGAGCTGCTGCGGACCCGGGATGGGATAGAACCGGACCTGGCCGCGTACGCGGCGCGGATCGCCCAGGGTCACGTCGGCCGCGCCCGAGTGCTGGCGCGGGACGAGGACGCCCGGAACCGGCGGGCGGAGGTGCTACGGATTCCGTCGCAGCTGAAGGGACTGGGGGGCTGCCTCGCCGCCGCCGCGCAGCTCGTCGAGGCGTGTTCGGCCGAGGCGGCAGCAGCCACCGCCGACCTTGACAGCAAGGAGCGCAGAGCCCTGGAGGAGGCCTTGGGGTTCGGTACCAAGGGGGCCCGACCCCGCCAGGCCCAGGCCGCCATGAAGGACCTGGAGGACCAACAGAAGGCGCGGGCCAAGCGGTTCCAGCGCGATGCGATCGACCGGGCGCTGACCGAGCTGACCGGCTACTACCGCGACGTGCTCAGTGTGCAGACCGCCTCGGGCGCGGAGCTGGTGAACGCCGACCTGTCCGCCCAGATCTCGGTTCTGGCCAGGAGATCGGGTCCGGAGTCGACGCTGCGCCGGATCGACGCCCTGCTCGGCTGCCGCACGGCCTTGGAGGGTAACGTCGCTCCGCTGCTCGCGGTCGAGAGCACGTTGATCGCGCTGGTGGAGGGTTGACTGAGTGCACGCCGCGAAAATTCGGTCCGGATTTTCCGAAGTGTGGTTAGTTTGTGGGCCGGATTTTTAGTACCGTACAGGCGGGTTGTCGGAGGGGACGAACCCCCGAGCGTTCTCTCCGACAACCCTGGAAGGCCTGGCCCTGCGGCCAGGCCTTTTCATTTGCCGCCATCCAGCGGTGTTCGAAACAGTGGCGGAGCCGGTTTCTCAAGGCGCCCGCATGCTACCGAAGTCCGGGATCTTGCACAGGAACACAGGTTGCGCTTACGCTCATCCCGCGCCCGTTTCCGATTCGTTATCAAACTCGGTCACGGTCGCCTCACGAGGGGGAGAGAAGGAAGCCCGGCGGCGACGGATGTCCGCCGGGGTCGCGTACCCGCTGCGCCGGACTTCGCTGGGCGGGTGCCTTGCCGGGACCGTCCCGGGCGCAGCGGAGGCGATTGACCAGCGGAGATCCTGCCGGGGAAGCAGGAGCTCCAGGGGTGCGAGGCAGGTCCGAGGTGATCTGCCGGTCCTCACCCGATGCTCAGTTTGCCGGCGTACGTCAGGAAGGATCGACGTTGGCGTCGAAGATCATCAAGACTCTGCTGGGGATCATTGCGGGACTCGCCCTGAGCGTGGGCATCGCACTCGCCGGCACCACGCCGGCGCACGCCGCCCCCACCGTGTGGGACAAGGTGGCCAAGTGTGAGAGCGGCAACCGCTGGCACATCAGCACCGGCAACGGCTACTACGGCGGCCTGCAGTTCTCCTCTGGCACCTGGAAGGCGTTCGGCGGTGGGAAGTACGGCGGCCAGGCGCACAAGGCGAGCAAGGCGGAGCAGATGGCGATCGCCCGCCGGGTGCTGGCCGGGCAGGGCCCGGGCGCGTGGTCGACCTGCAGCCGGCGCGCCGGGCTGACCAAGGCCAACGGGAAGGCGGACAAGAAAGCGGTGCCGGCCACCAACCCGGGCGTGAGCAAGGCCAAGTCCACCAAGCCGGTGGTCAAGAAGAAGTCCGCCGTCGAGGCCAAGTCCGCCGCGACCAGGCGAGTCAAGGTGGTCCGGGGCGACACCCTGGGCAAGCTCGCAAACCGCTACGACGTCAAAGGCGGCTGGCGCGGTCTGTGGAATCTGAACAAGACGACTCTCAAGAACCCGAATCGCATCTACGTCGGACAGGTTCTTCGAGTCGGGTAGAGCATTCTGGCGCGGGTGGGTCCCTGCCCCCCAGTAACCCACCCGTGGAAGCCCGGCAGACCCGCATCTGCCGGGCTTCCCCCTTTCTCTGTGCTCTTCTCGCACCGTCGCGACCGATATGGTCCCGTCGTCGTCGCTCTTCGCAGAACGGAAAGGCGTGTTCTGCTCATCGTTCCTTCGAGCGGGACCGGGGCGCACCTGGCGATGCTCGACGAGCGTGATGCGCCCTGAGACTGTGGAAGGGCCGGACAACAACCCGTGGCGGTCCTACATCGACCTCGTGGCGCGGGTGATGGCGGTCTGGTTCGAGCGCTACGGCCGGCTCTACTACCTCGATCCCGGCGAGGCGACGTACCGGGTCGGGGACCGGGTGCTGGTGCCGACCGACTCCGGGCCTGAGGTCGCCGAGTGCGTCTGGGCGCCGGAGTGGGTCGAGGAGGAGTTCGGGGCGCTGCCAGCCTGCGCCGGTCTGGCCAGCGAGGCGCATCTCGAGCGGGACGCAGCCAACCGGCGGCGGCGGGCCGAGGCCAAGCTGGCCGCCAAGCGGCTGATCAAGCGGCACGACTTGCCCATGAAGGTCGTCGGCGTGGACTTCCTCGACGCGGGCGAGACCAACGACTCGATGGTCGTGGTCTACTTCACCGCGCCGCACCGGGTGGACTTCCGGGTGCTGGTCAGCCAGCTCGCCCGCAGTCTGCGAGCCCGGATCGATCTGCGCCAGGTCGGTTCCCGCGACGCCGCCCGGCTGACCGGTGGCATCGGCAGCTGCGGCCGCGAGCTGTGCTGTGCCACCTTCCTCACCGACTTCGAGCCGGTCAGCCTGCGGATGGCCAGGGTGCAGGACCTGCCGCTCAACCCGCTGCGGATCTCCGGGGCCTGCGGTCGGCTGATGTGCTGCCTCAAGTACGAGCACCCGCTGTACGCCTCTTTCGCCCGGGAGGTGCCCGCGGTAGGGACGACCGTCACGCTGCCCGAGGGCGAGGCGATGGTGGTGGCCCACGCCGTACCCAGCGATTCAGTGGTGCTCCGGATGAGCGCGACCGGCGACGTGAGCCCGTGCTCCCGAGCCGCGGTATGCGGGGCGCGTCGCGCGTACGAGGGCCGGTCGGCGGGCCCGCAGCCCCGAGTGGCCCGCAGACCCCGAGTGGCCCGCCGGCGTCCACGTAGGCTCGCGGAGTGATCGTCCGCTCGGTCCGCCGTGCCCGGTGGGCGTACGGCGTACTGGGCCTGCTTCTGGTGGGTGCGCTGAGCTCGTGTGCGATCCCGCTGCCGTCGGTGCCGGACTGGACACCGACCCCGCGCGCCGCTTCGGCGACGGCGAGCCCCACCGCGGAGTCGCCGTCGCGCGGCGCATCGCCCTCGCCGTCCGCGACGGACGGACGGCCGCTGCAACCAATACCGTCGGTGGTGCCCAAGGGCTACAGCGACCCGCCACGCGGCTCGGGCCTGGCGCGCTACCAACGACAGTCCCTGCGCTGGCAGGCATGTGGGAACGGGCTGACCTGCACGTCTGTACTGGCGCCGTTGGACTACGCCAAGCCGGACGGCACGGCGATCACCCTCGCTCTGGCTCGGCGCTCCGCGACCGCCGACCGACGGCTGGGGACGCTGTTCATCAACCCTGGCGGACCGGGTGGGTCCGGCATTTCCTACGTCCGCTACTTCAACCCGACCGGACTGGAGGCGTACGACATCGTGGGCTGGGACCCGCGTGGGGTGGGGAGCTCGACCCCGGTTGCCTGTATGGGGGCGGCGGAGCTGGACCGGTACTACGCGCTGGACGCCTCGCCGGACGACGAGGCGGAGGAGCGGGCGCGGATCGAGGCGGTCCAGGGCTTCGGGCGGTCCTGTTTGGAGCGGTCCGGCGGGCTGTTGCAGCACGTGTCGACATCGGAGACGGTGAAGGACCTCGAGCTGCTGCGCGGGCTGGTCGGCGACGACAAGATCAACTACTTCGGGTCCTCGTACGGGACCCGGATCGGAGCCCTGTACGCCGAGCTTTACCCGCAGCGGGTCGGGCGGATGGTGCTCGACGGGTCGGTGAACATCGGCGGGTCGGACACGATCACCCAGACCGAGGGTTTCGAGCGGGCACTGAACAACTTCGCGCGCTGGTGCGCCGAGCAGCGGTGTCGGCTGGGCGATAGCAAGGCTGCGGTGCTCATGCGGATGCAGACCTACCTCGAGGAGCTGGACCAGCGACCACTGCCCGTGGGCAGCCGGACCTTGACCCAGCAGCTCGGCGTCAAGGCGGTGTTCTACTCGATGTACGGCGGTGAGCGCAGCTGGCAGCGGCTGCTGGACGCCCTGGTGGCGGCGATCTTCGACAGCAACGGACAATCGCTGCTGGCGTTGGGGGACCGGTCGAACTTCCGGCAGGACGACGGCAGTTACGACCAGCTGAGCTACTCCTTCCCCGCCGTACGCTGCCTGGACAGCCAGGACGACAGCGTGCGGGAGATGCAGAGGCGGTACGCGCGGATCAGCAAGGCCGCCCCGGTGCTCGGCCGGCTCGGCGGGGCCGACCTGACCTGTGTGCTCTGGCCAGTCGCGCCGGCGCCGCC
>DASQUF010000250.1:0-4998 GCA_035641435.1 Propionibacteriaceae bacterium
CTTTCGACAGGCTCTGGGAGCATGTCTCCCAGCCGTCGTGGTGAAGAACCGACCGCGCGGGCCTAGTTGTTCAGTGCGCGTGATCTCCGCGGTAGTACTCGTACACCAGACCGGTCAGGGCGTACGCGCCGAAGCCGAAGCCCAGCAACATCAGCCACCAGCCGAATACCGGCCCGAGAATCACCAGCACGAAGGTCAGCGCGACGAACAGCGGCCACTTGCTCTGCGGCGAGAAGAAGCCGAGCTCACCCGCACCCTCGGCGATCTCCCCCTCCTTCTTGTCCTCGGGCCGCGGGTCGATCCGCCGGGCGACCAGCCCGAGGTAGGCCGCGATCATCAGCACCAGCAAGAACGTCATGATGAGAGCGGCGGTCCCGGTCGGGTCCTTGCTCATGAACCAGTAGACCGGTGTGGCCAGGGCGAAGAAGATCACCATGGATCCGAAGATCCAGGCCTCGACCTTCACTGCTGGCCCTCCTTCGGCTCGGGCGACTGGCTGGGTCGCCGCTCCTCCTGGGTCGCGACCGGGTCGTCGGAGGCGCCGCGCACGCGGTCGACCAGCTCCTCGACCCGGCCGGTGTCCTCGCCGGCGTCAACTGTGGTGTCGTCGAAGTCGCCCTCGACCCCAGTCTGCCCGTACTCGGCCAGCGCGATCTCCGGATGGTGCAGGTCGAAGGCCGGCGACTCAGAGCGGATCCGCGGGATCGAGGTGAAGTTGTGCCGCGGCGGCGGGCAGGCGGTCGCCCACTCCAGCGAGCGGCCCCAGCCCCACGGGTCGTCGGTGTTCACCAGCGGGTTGTTGCGGGACTTCCACACGTTCCAGAGGAACACCAGGGTCGAGCCCCCGAGCAGGAACGCCCCGGCCGAGGAGACCTGGTTGAGAACCGTGAAACCCTCACCCGGCAGGTAGTCGGCGTAGCGCCGTGGCATGCCCTCGACGCCCAGCCAGTGCTGCACGAGGAACGTGGTGTGGAAACCGATGAAGAGCAGCCAGAAGTGGATCTTGCCCAGCACCTCGTCCAGCATCCGGCCCGTGAGCTTGGGCCACCAGAAGTAGAAGCCGGCAAACATGGCGAAGACGACGGTGCCGAAGACCACGTAATGGAAGTGGGCGACCACGAAGTAGGTGTCGTTGAGGTGGAAGTCCAGCGGCGGGCTGGCCAGCACGACCCCGGTGAGGCCTCCGAACAGGAACGTGACCAGGAAGCCGACGGCCCACAGCATGGGTGTTCGCATGGCGATGTTGCCGCCCCACATGGTGCCTATCCAGTTGAAGAACTTCACACCGGTGGGAACGGCGATCAGGAAGGTCATGAAGGCGAAGAACGGCAGGTTGACCGCCCCGGTTACGTACATGTGGTGCGCCCAGACCGCCACCGAGAGCGCGCCGATCAACAGCGTCGCCCCGACCAGGCCGATGTAGCCGAAGATCGGCTTACGGCTGAACACCGGCAGGATCTCGGTGATGATGCCGAAGAACGGCAAGGCGATGATGTAGACCTCGGGATGCCCGAAGAACCAGAAGAGGTGCTGCCACAGGATCGGCCCACCATTGGCCGCGTCGAACACGTGCGAGCCGAGGATCCGGTCCGACTCCAGCACCAACAGCGCGGCGGCGAAGATCGGGAAGGCGATCAGGACCAGCAGCGAGGTGACCAGGATGTTCCAGGTGAAGATCGGCATCCGGAACATCGTCATCCCGGGAGCCCGCATGCAGATGATCGTGGTGACGAAGTTGACGGCCCCCAGGATGGTGCCCAGACCAGCCGAGTAGAGGCCCATGATCCACAGGTCCCCGCCCACCCCGGGCGAGTTGACGCCGTTGCTCAGCGGGACGTACGCGTACCAGCCGAAGCTGGCTGCGCCGGAGGGGGTGAGGAACCCGGAGACCGCGACCAGGCCACCGAACAGGTAGAGCCAGTAGGAGATCATGTTGAGCCGGGGGAACGCGACGTCCGGGGAGCCGATCTGCAGCGGCATGATCGCGTTGGCGAAGCCGGCGAACAGCGGAGTCGCGAACAACAGCAGCATGATCGCGCCGTGCATGGTGAAGAACTGGTTGTACGCCTCGTAGGACACGTAGTCCATGCCCGGGAACGCCAGTTCTGCCCGGATGGCCAGGGCCAGGATCCCGGCGAAGAGGAAAAACATCATCGACGTGATGAAGTAGAGGTTGCCGATCACCTTGTGGTCAGTGGTGACCATCCACTTCCAGGAGATCGTGCCCAGTTGGCGGGTCGGCGTCGCGATCTCGGTGCCGGTCGCGGTCCGCAGCGCGGTGCTGGTCATGTCCTACCTTCCTTCTCCGGCCCGGTCGTCGTCCTCCTGAGGACCGGGCTGCTCACTGACCCGGGCGGGCGAGTTGGCGTCGGCGGGTCCCTTGGCCTCACCCACCTGACCCCGGGCGACCAGGCCCTTGAGGTAGGCGTTGTACTCGTCTTCGCTGACCACGGCGACGTTGAACAGCATCGCCGAGTGGTAGGTGCCGCAGAGCTCGGTGCACTTGCCGCGGAACGTGCCCTCCTGGGTGGGGGTCATCACCATCGTGTTGTTCCTCCCCGGGATGACATCCAGCTTCCGGTAGAACGAGGGCACCCAGAAGGAGTGGATGACGTCCGGGGAGTTCAGGACGAAACGAACCGACTTGTTGACCGGCAGGTACAGCGTGGGCGTCTTGTTGATCGTGCCCGCTTCGTAGACGTCGGCGCCGACGGCCGGGTTGTCGGCCTCCTTGTAGTTGAAGGTCCATGACCACTTCTGCGCCACCACGTTGACCGTGACATCGCCACTCGCGTCGTTCTCCGTCACCCTGTTCTGCGCCAGGATGGTGTAGTAGAACAGCACCCCGACAACGACAAACGGTGCGATGGTGTAGAAGACCTCCATCGGCAGGTTGTAGCGGTTCTGCTTCGGCATGTCATTGTGCCTGGTCTTGAAGCGGACCGCCGCGTAGAGGATCAATCCCCAGGTACCGACGCCGATGGCCCCGGCGGCGATCCAGGTGCCGATCCACAGGTCGTAGATCGTGGGGGCCTCGTTGGTGGCCGGCTCCGGCAGACCCAGCCGCCGGACCTCCCCAGCGACCTCGACAGAGCACCCGGCCAGCGTGAACAGGGCGATCACGACCGCGACCAGGCCGAGGCGGCGGGCCAGACCCACCCAGGGGCGGACAGGCTCCGGGCTCTGGCCGTTCAGAGCGGGCCGTTCGCTACTGCCACCCACGTCACGCCTTTCGTCGGATCGGGTTCGCCAGAACTGGTGTCGACCGGCCTGGCGAGCTAGCTCCTCCGCGCAGATCAGCCAATTCTTAGGCTCACCCTAACGTAGGAAGACAATACGATCACGGCCTCGGTGGGCGTAAGTTTTCGGGTGTGACCGCGCCAGCATCGGGGGCCTTTCTCGACTCATCTTCGGGTGAGCCGATACTGCCGGATGCACGGCAGGCATGGCTGTCGGCGCAGGAGTCCGGCTGGGGTGATCCGGCCCGGCTGCACCGGCCCGGACGGCTCGCCGCGCAGGCGCTGGACCGGGCCCGGGAGGTGGTCGCCGCGGCGGTCGGGGCGCGGCCGGACGAGGTCACCTTCACCACCTCGGGCGGTCCCCCGTCGTACGCCGCCGTGGCCGGTCTGGCTCGCGGCCGGCGGCGTACCGGCACCCGGATCGTGACCACTGCGGTCGACCACTCTTCGGTGCTGAAGGCCGCGGCCGACGCCGGCGACCACGTCGCCGTCGGCGTGGACGAGCTGGGTCGGCTGGACCTAGCGGACTGGCAGGCCGCGGTGCGCCGGTCGGGCACCGCGCTGGCCGCGCTACAGGTGGGCAACCACGAAGTCGGCACCCTGCAGCCGTACGCCGCCGCGATCTCCGCTGCGCATGCTGCGGGCGTCCCGGTTGTGTTGGATGCGACCGCGGCACTGGGCCGGATCGACCTGGCCGGCGTGTCGGGCTGGTCGGTGCTCACCGGCTGGGCGGGCGCCTTCGGCGGCCCCGCCTCCGTGGGCCTGCTGGTGGTGCGGAACCGGGCCCGGTGGCGTGCGCCGTACCCGGTCGACGACTACCAGGGCGGTCGCTGGCCAGGCGTACCGGACGTGCCGGCGATCCACGCGGCCAGCGTGGCCCTCAACTGGTGGCTCCGGTCGGGCCGGGGGGTGGGCGTACGGCAACACCGGCTGATCGACCGGTTGCGGGCGGGTATCGCCGAGACGGTGACCGACGTGGACATCGCCGGCGACCCGGAGCGCCGGCTGCCCCAGCTCCTGACCTTCTCGGTGCTCTACGTGGACGGCGAGGCGCTCACCCTGGAGCTGGACAAGGCGGGCTTCGCGGTGGCCAGCGGCTCGGCGTGCAGTGCGTCGTCGGAGCACCCGTCCCACGTACTGGCCGCGATGGGAACCCTGACCCACGGCAACGTCCGGATCGGGCTCACCCGGACCACCACCGACGACGAGGTCGAGGCCTTCCTGGCTGAGCTGCCCCCGATCGTGGCCCGGCTGCGGGACGAGGTCGGCGTGGCGTGAGCCCGGCCGCCCTTTCGTTGGACTGTCTGGGGATGAAGTGCCCACGACCGATCATCGAGCTGACCGGCCGGATCGGCGACGTCGAGCCCGGAGAACTCGTCGAGATGTGGGCAGACGACCCGGCCGCCGGCCCCGACCTGGCCGCCTGGTGCCGGATGCGCGGTCACGAGCTGGTGCTCAGCGAGCCGCCACACTTCGTGGTGCGGAAGCTGGGCTAGACCAAGCGAACGCTAGACGGCGTGCGGCGGAAGAGCCGCCTTTCGACCACGGAGCCGGTGCCTGAAGCCGGCGGGTGCAAAGCTGAAAGAATCAGTGGAAGCTGTCGCCGCAGGCGCAGGACCCGGTGGCGTTCGGATTGTCGATGGTGAAGCCCTGCTTCTCGATGGTGTCGACGAAGTCGATGGTGGCGCCCATCAGGTACGGCGCGCTCATCCGATCGGTCACTACGTCCACCCCGCTGAAGTCGCGGACGATGTCGCCC
>DASQUF010000251.1:0-2457 GCA_035641435.1 Propionibacteriaceae bacterium
GGCGCCTCACCATGCCTCTTGACAGCCGTCACCCCATATCAGATGTTCTGCCCAGCCAGGTTGGTGACATGGACGGCGTGGCTGATTGAGGAAGGGAGCCTTGCTCGGTTCGGTGTGAAGCGACCAAACAGCACGCCGAAAAGAAAGGCTCCCTCGTGTCCCACCGTAATGCTCCGCTAACCCCGGAAGGCCGTCGCCGACTGTGTCAGCGGGTCGACGCCGGCCGCAAGATCTGTCATGTCGCCGACGAGGCCGGGATCGCCCGGCAGACGTTGGGCAAGTGGTATGCCCGTTGGAAGGAGGAAGGCGAGGACGGCCTGTACGACCGGTCCTCACGAGCAGTCAGCTCACCGCTGCAGACCCCGCCGAAGGTGGAGGAGCTGATCGAGCGGGTCCGCCGCGACCGCAAGGTCGGCCCGGTCCAGCTGGGCGGGATCTTGGCCGACGAGCACGGTCTGCGGGTCCCGGCGTCGACGATCTACCGGGTGCTGGTCCGGCGCGGGATCTCTCGGCTGCGAGACATCGACGTGTCCGGGGAGGACCTCCGTGAGCCGGTCGTGCGCTACGAGTGGGCCCGTCCCGGGGACCTGGTCCATGTCGACGTGAAGAAGCTCGGCCGGATTCCCGACGGCGGCGGCTGGCGGGCCCACGGCCGCGGCTCGGCGCAGCATCAGGCCAGTGAGCGGGCCAAGCACGCCGGTGCCCGCGGCGGCTACGTCTACCTGCACACCGCCCTTGATGACCACTCCAGGCTGGCCTACACCGAAGAGCTGCTCGACGAGAAAGGCGCCACCGCCGCCGCGTTCTGGGCCCGCGCGGTGAAGTTCTTCCGCCGCCACGGCATCCGCCGCATCCGCCGGGTGCTCACCGACAACGGTTCCTGCTACCGATCCTTCGCCTTCGCCGCCGCCCTCGCAGTCTCGAAGACCCGGCACAAACGGACCCGGCCCTACCGGCCCCAGACCAACGGCAAGGTCGAGCGCTATCACCGCACCCTCGCCCGCGAATGGGCCTACAGCCGCGCCTGGACCAGCAACGACGAACGCGGAGCCGGGTTACCGAGATTCCTCGACCGGTACAACTACGCTCGACCCCACACCGCACTAGTAGCGTGTTGCCGCTAATTCTGCCGTCGGTGGGTGTAGCACTTTCCTGAGAGCAGTCTTCCCCCTGCTGAAGGACGTGTGACGTGGCGAAGGTGGAGCTGTCGGAGGCCGACCGGGAACAGTTGGTCAAGGTGGCATCGTCGGGTAGGCATCCGGCACGGATGATCATGCGGGCTCGGGTGCTGTTGGCGCTGGACCTGGATGCCGGCACGGCGGGTGTGGCGCGGCAGGTCGGAGTCTCGGAGACGACGGTGCGGCAGGTCGGGCGTCGGTTCGTTGAGACCGGCGGTGATGTCGAGGCGACGATCACCCGCAGGCAGCGGTTGACCCCGCCGGTGCCGTCGGTGATCACCGGCGAGGTCGAGGCCCGGCTGATCGCGCTGGCCTGTTCGGCACCTCCGGCCGGCCGTGCGCGGTGGTCGTTGCGGCTGCTGGAGAGGCACGTCGCGCTGGCCGCCGACCTGCCCGATCTGGACCACACCACGATCGGCCGGGTGTTAAAAAAACGAAACTTCGTCCTCATCTGAGGCGGTGCTGGGCGATCCCGCCGAAGGCGAACGCCGAGTTCGCAGCCCGGATGGAAGACGTCTTGGCCGTCTATGCCCGCCCCTACGACCCGCTGCGGCCGGTGGTCTGCATGGACGAGAAGCCCTACCAGCTCCTCGGCCAGGTCCGTGATCCGATCCCGGCCGTCCCCGGCCGGGACCTCCGCGAAGACCACGAGTACGTTCGCTGCGGAACCTGCTCGATCTTCGTCTGGGTCGAACCGCTCCGCGGCCGGCGCCGCGTCGACGCCCAACCCCGACGCACCAAGATCGACTGGGCCCAGCAGGTCGAACGCCTGCTGACCATCGACTACCCCGACGCCGAAGCCGTTGTGCTCGTGATGGACAACCTCAACACCCACGGCATCGGTTCCCTCTACGAAGCCTTCGAACCGGCCAAGGCATTCGACCTGGCCCAACGCCTGGAGATCCATCACACCCCGAAACACGGCTCCTGGCTCAACGTGGCCGAGATCGAACTGTCCGTCCTCACCGGCCAGTGCCTGGATCGCCGGATCAGCGACCTCGCCACCCTGAACGCCGAACTTGCCGCCTGGCAACAAGCCGCGAACGCCGACCAACGCCAGGTGGACTGGCAGTTCACCGCCGCTGACGCGCGGATCAAGCTCCGCCACCTCTACCCAACACTATTAGACGCAACGCTCTACTAGTCCGCGACCTGGCCGACTACGACAAAGCGTTCGGCATCGACGCCCAGCAGATGACGGCCCCGCAGATGAGGCCGCGATGTGCTTCCCCCCGAATCGTGGAGGACTTCTCTTAGGCCGCGACCGGCTGGTCGGCGG
>DASQUF010000252.1:0-6456 GCA_035641435.1 Propionibacteriaceae bacterium
TGGAGCCGGTCTGGGCGGCCGGGTTCGCGGTCGCCGTCGGCAGTGAGGCGGTGACCGTCCGGATGATCATCGGCGGCCTGGCCATCCTGGGCGCGATGTACCTGGCGGAACTTTCCGGCTCGCGCCCGGTCGTTCGCCGGATCTCCGGCTCGCGCTGGATCAGAACTGGTGCGGGGTCCCCGAGCGAAGATCGACAAGACGAGTCCCCGTCATCTCGTTGACCCGGTTGAAGATCAGCCCGAGCCCGCGCTCGTTGAGCAGCCCTTCGTGGATCGGGAAGCCTTCCAGGGCCCCGACGGCGCGGACGAAGTCGACCGTCTCCTTCGCCGCCGCCCAGGGCCCGTACGCGGGGACCGCCAGGATGTCCACCCCACTGGGAACGGTGTCGAGAGCATCCCCGGGATGGAACAGCGTCGGCTGACCCTCGGAGCGCAGGACGAAGCCGACGTTGCCCAACCGCGGCAGATCGGGGTGGATCACCGCGTGCCGACCACCGACAGCCGTGACCAGGACATCCCCGACGGCCTCCTGGGCGTCCGGACCCAGAGCCTCGGCCGCGTCCCCCAGCGGGGGCAGCTCCCCGGCGGCCACTTGCTCGAGAACCGACGGCTCGGCCAACACCCGGACCCGCGGGTTCGCCGCCAGCAGGGCAGGCACCTGCTCCGGGTCGATGTGGTCGGGGTGCTGATGGGTCACCAGCACGGCATCCAGGTCGGTGAGCCCGTGCCAGCGTTGCGAGAAGTTGCCCGGGTCGATCAGGATCCGGGCGTTGTCGGTCTCGACGAGCACCGCCGCGTGCCCGAGGTGGCTGATACGCATGCCCCCACGCTATCGAGCAGTGGCCGGCGCGCTGAGGGCCGCCGCCGTACCTTCGGTGGTGAAGTCAGGGTCACGCCGGATATCCGACCGCCGAGTCTCGCCGTAGCGTGCTGCAGACCACCTCGGAGAAGGAGGGTGCGCCATCGTCACCGGGATCGAGCCGCGGCAGTCATCTGTCACCGGCATGACACCTGCCCCGACTAAGTTCCGCACGTGACCGAGGTCAGAGCCGCGCCGGCCGGGCGAATCGACGAGGCGTCGAGCCGCCGGACAGCGCTGGAACCCATGATCATCCGGCGCCCCCTGGCCTGGGGACCGGTGGCGGCCGCAGCGGTCAGTCTGGTCGTCCTGCTGAACCTGGTCGGCCAGCGGTACGGCTACCACCGTGACGAGCTCTACTTCCGGATGCTTCCGGCTGCGTGGGGCTATACCGACCAGCCGCTGCTCACTCCGCTGCTCGCCCGCGCCACTCTGCTACTGGCCGACGAGCCCTGGGCCCTGCGTCTGCCGGCCGCCGGGTTGGCCGCGGGCTCGGTCGTGGTCGTCGCGCTGCTCACCCGCGAGGTCGGCGGCGGCCGGTTGGCCCAGAGCCTGGCGGCGTGGGGTTACGCGTACGGCACCTTCACCCTCAACTTCGGTCACATCCTGATGACCGCCTCCGTCGATCTGGTGGTCTGGCCGCTCGTCCTGCTGTTCGTGGTCCGCGCCGTGCTGCGGCAGCAGGACCGCTGGTGGTGGCTGGCCGGGCTCGCCGTCGGGCTGAGCACCTACAACAAGTGGCTGGTCGTGCTGCTGGTCAGCGCGGTCGTCGGAGGCCTGCTGCTGACTGGCCCGCGGCGGGTGATGCTGAGTCGGGCCTTCCTGGGGGCGGCCGCCCTGGCCGTGTTGGTCGCAGTCCCGAACCTGGTCTGGCAGGCCGGGCACGGTTGGCCGCAGCTGGCCATGGGCGAGGCCCTGTCGGCCAACAACGCCGACACCGTTCGGCTCCTCACCGCGCCGACCCTGTTGGTGATGATCGGACCGGTGCTGTTCGTCGCCTGCGCAGCCGGGTTCGTCGGCTTGCTCCGTCGGCCGGAGTGGCGGCCGGTGCGCTGGCTAGCCCCAGCGATGGTGATCATGGTCATGCTGACCCTGGTGGCCGGAGCGCAGGTGCACTACCCCTACGGCCTGGTATCGGTGATCTTCGCGGTCGGTTGTGTGCCGGCCGCCGAGTTCGCCCGGACGACCAGGCCCCGGCTGGCGCTGGTCGCCGGCGGGCTGGCGCTGCACGCGGCGCTCAACGTGGTGATCAACCTGCCGGTGCTGCCTGAACGCATTCTCGCCGCGAGCTTCGTGCCCAGCCTGAACACGGGGCTGGCCGAGCAGATCGGTTGGGACGACTATGTCCAGCAGATCGACCGGGTGACAGCGGCAGCCCAGGCCGATGACCCAGGGGTGGTCGTGCTGACCAGCAACTACGGCGAGGCCGGGGCGCTGGACCGCTACACCACTCATCGCGACGTGCCGGTGGTCAGCGGCCACAACGCGCTCGGCTACCTCGGCGGCCCGCCGCCCGACACCCGGACCGTGGTCGTGGTCGGCGCTCAGCTGTCGCGGGTGGCCGGCGAGTTCACCACCTGCTCCGTCGCCGACCGGCTGGACAGCGGGATGGCCGTCGACAATGAGGAGGAAGGTCAGCCGATCGCCGTCTGCACCGGCCCGAAGCGGGACTGGGCTCGCCTGTGGCCGGTGCTGCGGCACCTCAGCTGAGGCGATGAGTCTGGCCGGGTCTACCCGATCAGCTACAGGTTCCACTGGGGACGGGTGAGTGTGCTTGTCGTGGAGCGGGTGCGCGCACGGTGACCCCCAACTCACCCGAGACTGTCACCTTCTACGCGCAGGACGACGTGGGGGCATGGCCGAAGCCTGCGGTCTGTCGGTGCGGAGCGTCCATCACGGCAGCCGGTCCCGCGAGGACGGCGGGCCGGCCTTCCAGGACCTGCTCTTGCTCACTCGGCTCTGAGGCTCGAGCGGCTGAGCACGTCCCCCACGACCGCGCCAGCCTCCTTGCCGTCGGCCGCCGTCACGTCGAGGTGGGTCACCGCCCGGACCATCCGCGGGCCGAGAGCGGACACTGCAACGCCCTGCTCGGCGGCCTGCCGCGCCACGCTGGCCGCCGGTACCGCCCCGGTGTCCACCACCACGATGTTGGTGGGCACCGCATCCGGGTCGACGGCGTCCGGGGCCCGCTCCGCGACGGCCGCAGCGAACGCGTAGGCCGCCGCATGGTCGTCGGCGAGCCGGGCCAGGTGGTGGTCCAGCGCGTATGCCGCGCCCGCGGCCAGGATCCCGGCCTGCCGCATCCCGCCGCCGAGCCGCTTGCGCCACACCCGGGCCTGGGCGATCCGCGCCGCCGTGCTGACCAGCATCGAGCCGACGGGCGCCCCCAGGCCCTTGGAGAAACAGACGCTCACGGTGTCGAACAGCCGCCCGTAGTCGGCCAATGGCACCCCGGTGACCACGTGCGCGTTCCACAACCGGGCGCCGTCCAGGTGGTAGCCGAGGCCGTGCTCGCGGCAGAGCTCGGCCACCGCGGCCAGCGTGTCGAAGGCCTGGATGGTCCCGCCGCCGAAGTTGTGGGTGTTCTCCACGGCCACAGCCTTGGTCGAGACCAGGTACGGGCCGGCGTCGGGCACGATGATCCGGGCCACCTCGTCGAGCTCCAGGCGACCGCGTACGGAGGGAAAGGTCCGCATGGTCAGGCCGTGCACCGCGGCGTGGGCCCCCAGCTCGGCCCGGGCGATGTGGGCCTGTACGTCGCAGACCACCTCCTCGCCCGGCGCGACCAGCAGCCGGACCCCCAGCAGGTTGGCCAGCGAACCGGTCGCGGTGAACAGCGCTCCCTCGTGCCCCAGCAACCCGGCGACCCGCTCCTCGAGTGCGCGGATGGTCGGGTCCTCGCCGTAGACGTCGTCCCCCACCGGGGCCGCCGCCATCGCCGCCCGCATGCCGGGCGTCGGCTGGGTGAGGGTGTCGGAGCGAAGGTCGATCACAGGGGGATCGGGGAGTAGGCCTGCACCGGGTTGGGTCGTCGGATCCGGCCGGTGGTGAGGCGGTCGGCCACCAGGAACGCCAGCTCCAGGGACTGGTTGCGGTTGAGCCGCGGGTCGCAGAGCGTCTCGTAGCGGCTCACCAGGTCGGCCTCCACCAGCTCCTCACTGCCGCCGACGCACTCGGTCACGTCGTCGCCGGTGAGCTCGACATGCACGCCGCCGGGCCAGCTGCCCAGCTCCTCGTGCACGTCGAAGAAGCCGTTCAGCTCGGCGATGACGTCGGCAAACGCCCGGGTCTTGTACCCGTTGCGGGCCTCGAACGTGTTGCCGTGCATGGGGTCGCAGATCCAGGCCACCTGCCGGCCGCTGGCCGCGACCTTGGCCACGATGTCGGGCAGCGCGTCGCGGATCCGGCCCGCACCCATCCGGGTGATGAAGGTGATCCGGCCGGGATCGTGGTCGGGGTCCAGCCGGTCGGCCAGCTCGCAGGCCACGTCCGGCGTGGTGTTCGGGCCGAGCTTGACCCCGATCGGGTTACGGACGTGGCGGAGCAGCTCGACGTGCGCTCCGTCCAGCTGCCGGGTCCGCTCGCCGATCCAGACGAAGTGGCCCGAGGTGTCGTACGGGCGACGGGTCCGCGAGTCGATCCGGGTGAGAGCGTGCTCGTACTCCAGGATCAGCGCCTCGTGGCTGGAGTAGAAGTCGACGGTCCGGAAGACGTTGTCGTCGATCCCACAGGCGACCATGAACGCCAGCGCGCGGTCGATCTCGTTGGCCAGGTTCTGGTACTGGACTCCCGCCGCCGAGTTCTTGACGAAGTCGGCGTTCCAGCTGTGCACGCTGCGCAGGTGGGCGAAGCCGCCGGTGACGAAGGCCCGGGTCAGGTTCAGGATCGCGGCCGAGGCGTGGTAGATCCCGAGCAGTCGCTCCGGGTCCGGCGTACGCGCTTCGGGGGTGAAGGCGAAGCCGTTGACGGCGTCGCCTCGGTACGCGGGCAGCGTCACCCCCTCCCGGGTCTCGATGCCGGCGCTCCGCGGCTTGGCGAACTGGCCGGCCAGCCGGCCGATCTTGACGATCGGCACCTGGGCGGCGTACGTCAGCACCACAGCCATGGACAGCAGGGTGCGCAGCTTGCCCTGGATGTTCGCCGCGGTCACCCCGTCGAGGGTCTCGGCACAGTCGCCGCCCTGGAGGACGAACGCCTCGCCGGCGGCCACGTTGGCCATCTTCTGCCGCAGCTCATCGCACTCGCCGGCGAAGACCAGCGGGGGCAGGGTGCGCAGCTTGGCCACCACCTGCTCCACGGCGGCGGGATCGGGATAGGTGGGCTGCTGCTGGGGGTCGAGCGTACGCAGCGCGGTCAGCGAGGGCACCAGATCCCGCTCGCCGCGGTGGCCGGAGGTCGCTCCGCTCCCGCTCGGCATTCTGGGCTCGGGCACCCCGCAACAATAGACGTCCCGTGCACGCGGTGCCTGAGGATTCCCGCCGGCCGGACCGGTCCGCCGTGTCACAATCGCCGCCGTGGAGACGTCGACCTTTGTCCTGGTGCCCGGTGCGGGCAGCCGTCCCTTCTACTGGTACCGGGTCGTGCCCGAGCTGGAACGGGCGGGACATGCGGTCGTCGCCGTCGACCTGCCGAACTGGCCGGGAGCGACCTTTACCGACCACGCCGACGCCATCGTCACCGCGGCCCAGGGAGCGATGCGCGTGGTGCTGGTCGCCCAGTCGATGGGCGGCTTCAGTGCGCCGCTCGCCTGCGACCGGCTCCCGGTCAGCTGGCTGGTGCTGCTCAACGCGATGATCCCCGAGCCCGGCGAGACAGCCGGTACCTGGTGGGAGAACACCGGGCAGGGCGAGGCCGCACGGGCGAACGACCTGCGCGAGGGCCGCGACCCCGACGCAGAGTTCGACCCGGAGACGACCTTCCTGCACGACATCCCACCGGATGTCCTGCCGAAGGTGATGGAGTCCGAGACCGGGGAGCCGGCCGACTCCTTGTTCGAGACCCCGTTCACCCTGAGCCGCTGGCCGGACGTGCCGACCACGGTGCTGGCCGGCCGCGACGACCGGCTGTTCCCGTTCGAGTTCCAGGTACGGGTGGCCCGGGAGCGCCTCGGGATCGAGGCGGAACCACTGCCCGGCGGCCACCTGGTCGCCCTGAGCCAGCCCGGCGCACTGGTCCGACGGCTGCTCGCCGGCCCGGACGGAGGTCCGGCGCCGACGCGCTCGTAGGGCTCGGCGGAGGTGAGCCACTGCTTCCCCGCCGCCCGTTGATCACCCAGTCACCGGCGCCGGCGCTCTCCGGGCCCCGGGAGCGACAGATGTCGGTCGTCGCGGCAGCGGCACTAGGCCTGGGGAGACACCTCGTCCACCTCCGCGGCCTTCGCCTCGCGGGCGGCCGCCTCCTTGGCGGCGGGGGCGTACATGTCGACATATTCCTGGCCCGACAGCTCCATGATCGCGTACATGATCTCGTCGGTGATCGAGCGCAGGATGAACCGGTCCTCGCTCATCCCCGCGTAACGGGAGAAGTCCAGTGGCGGCCCGAAGCGCACCGTCGGGCTGACGATCCGGGTGACGATCTTGCCCGGCGGGGCGATGACGT
>DASQUF010000253.1:0-5031 GCA_035641435.1 Propionibacteriaceae bacterium
CCGAGGGAGCGGCCCACCCCGCGGCCGGAGGCGGCGGGGGCGACCATGAAGCTTCCGGTGGCGATGTGCGAGCCGCGGCCGGGTCGGTTCGGCCCCATGGTCGCGGTGCCGACGACCTCGCCGTCGAGCTCGGCGACCACAATCCGGCCCTGACCCATCCAGATGTCGCGCGCCTGCGCCGAGGAGAGCTTCTCGGGGTAGGCGTAACTATGACCCATGGCGGTAACCGCCGCAAAGATGGGATAGATCGCCGGCCAGTCGGACTCGTGCGCTTCTCGGATGAGCACCATCCGACCATCTTCGGCACTTCCAATGTCGCACAAGATCGAGGGTCGCGGGGGCCGATTCACCTTGCGGCGAAACCCGTTGCGGACTGTCAGTGGGCCCTCGTAGCGTGATCGAGTCAGATTCCCGCGGCGACCCGCGATGAGTTGCCCGGGCGAGCAGAGTCTGACCATCAGGACTCGACGCCGAGGCTTACCCACCAGCCCTCCAGAGAAGGTCGCCGCAACCATGGTCACCACCTCTTCCCGACCGGAAGCCGCCGCGCAGATGCTGCCGTCCGAGGCCCGCCGGATCATCGGCACCCTCCTGGTCGCCGCATTCGTGGTCATCCTCAACGAGACGATCATGGGTGTTGCCCTGCCCCGGCTGATGGCTGATCTGTCGGTCTCCGCCCGCACCGGGCAGTGGCTGACCACCGCGTTCATGCTCACCATGGCGGTGGTCATCCCCACCACCGGCTTCCTGCTGCAGCGGCTGTCCACGCGGACGGTCTTCGTTCTGGCGATGAGCCTGTTCTCGGCCGGCACCCTGCTGGCCGCGGTGTCGCCCGGGTTCTGGCTGCTGCTGCCCGCCCGTATTGTGCAGGCCTCGGGCACCGCGGTGATGATTCCGCTGCTGATGACCACAGTGCTCAGGCTCGTGCCGGTCGAGCGCCGCGGCGTGGTGATGGGCAACATCAGCATCGCCATCTCGGTTGCGCCGGCGATCGGGCCGACCATCTCCGGCCTGATCCTGCAGTTCCTGTCCTGGCGCTTCATGTTCGTCCTCGTGCTGCCGATCGCCCTGGCCGCGCTGGTGTACGGAGCCCGCACGCTCACCGACATCGGCGAGGCCGGGAACCAGAAGCTCGACCTCCTCTCGGTGGTGCTGTCGGTGCCCGCCTTCGGCGGCATCGTCTACGGGCTGAGCCAGCTCGGCCAGGAGTCCGCGGCGGGCAATTCGGTGGCCATCGGCAGCCTGGTCGTCGGCGTGGTGTGCCTGCTGGCCTTCGGCGTACGCCAGCGTCGGCTCGCCCGCGGCGACGGCAGCCCGCTGCTGGACCTGCGGCCCTTCGGTTACCCAATGTTCAGCCTGGGTCTTGCCCTGCTCTGCGTGGCGATGCTCTCGCTGTTCGGCATGGTGATCCTGCTGCCGATCTACCTGCAGACCGTCCGCGGTATCGACGCACTGCCCACGGGACTGATGCTGTTGCCCGGCGGCCTGCTGATGGGTCTGCTCGGTCCGACGGTCGGCAAGCTCTTCGACCGCTACGGCCCGAAGGCGCTGACCACCAGCGGTGCGCTGGTGCTCACCTTCACCATGTGGCAGTTCAGCATGGTGGACGCCGAGACCTCGATCTGGCTGCTGGTCGGCCTGCACGTCCTGATGAGCGCGGCCCTGGCCTGCCTGTTCACCCCGTCGTTCACCACCGCACTGAACCCGTTGCCGCCCCACCTCTACTCCCACGGCAGTGCCATCATGGCCACCCTGCAGCAGGTCGCCGGCGCCGCTGGGACCGCGCTGCTGGTGGCGATCATGGTGGCCCGGACGGCGACCCTGACCGAGGCCGGTCAGTCGGAGGTGACCGCGCTGAACGGAGGCATCAACACGGCGTTTGCCGTGGCCTCGGCGGTCAGCATCGGCGCCGTCGTGCTCGCGTTGTTCATGCGCAGCCCCAAGCCGGAGCCTCCGGACTCAGCGGGCTCAGCGAATGACCTTGATATTGAAGAGCGGGCGGCCGACCGCGCCGTAGATGCGCAGCCATAGCGGGATGTACATCTCCAGCCCGCGGGCGGCGGTGAGGTCACCGAGGTCCAGCACGTCCACCCAGCCGAGCTCGCGGGCGAGGTCGGCGGCGGTCTGCCGGGCGGCGGTGTCGTTGCCGGCCACGAAGATCGTCGACTCCTGACCGAGTCCGGCGGGATCGACCATCACCTCGTGAGCCATGGTGTTGAACATCTTGACCAGCCGGGCCTCAGGCAGGGCCTGCTGCAGCTGCTCGGCGAGCGAGTCGGTGTTGGAGACGAACAACGACGGTGGAAAGCCGCGGCTGAGGTCGAGCGGGTTGGAGGCGTCGATCACCACCTTCCCGTGCAGGGCCGGACCGACCGCCTGCAGCGCCGCCAGCGAGCCGTCACCTCGGGTGGCGTTGAGGAAGACCTCGCCCCGCAGGTCGGCGTACGCCGCCAGCGGCAAGTCGACGTCGGCCCATTCCTGCCGGGCCCGGGTCTGCTCCGGATCCCGGGTCCCCAGCGTCACCTCGTGGCCCGCCGCGGCGAAGGCCTGGCCGAAGAAGCGGGCCACGTCACCCGACCCGACAATGGCAATCTGCATGGCGACATCATTGCCGACCTGTCAGCGTGAGCCGTCGCCAGAGCAACGACCCAGGCTGACAAGTCGGGAGAGAGGAGGCGGGTCATGACGGAACGGGTCGCGGTGGTGACCGGCGGAGGCAGCGGGATCGGGGCCGCGGTGGCGCTCGCCCTGGCGCGCGACGGGTGGGCGGTGGTGATCGCCGGGCGCCGGGAGGCCGCGCTGCGGGATCTGGTTGACGCGCACCCGGACCTCGCGCTGGACCCGGTGCCGGCCGACGTGACCGATGAGGACTCCGTACGCACCCTGTTCGCGACGACGGTCGAGCGGCACGGGCGGCTGGACCTGTTGTTCAACAACGCGGGGATGGGCGGGCCGCCCCGGGAGCTGGATGAAATCCCATTGAGCGAGTGGCAGGCGGTGGTCGACCTCAACCTGACCGGAGCGTTCCTGTGTACGCGGGAGGCCTTCGGGATCATGCGTCGGCAGGATCCGTCCGGCGGCCGGATCATCAACAACGGCTCGATCTCGGCCCATACGCCCCGGCCGCGCTCTCCTGCGTACACCGCGACCAAGCACGCCATCACCGGACTGACCAAGGCCACCGCGCTGGACGGGCGCGCGTACGGGATCGCCTGCGGGCAGGTCGACGTCGGCAACGCCGCCACGGACATGACCGAGGCGATGAGCGAGGGCGTTCTGCAGGCCGACGGGTCGCTGCGGCCCGAGCCGACGATGGCGGTGGAGAACGTCGGGCGGGCGGTGGCGTACATGGCCGGCCTGCCGCTGGATGCCAACGTGGCCACCATGACCGTGATGGCGACCGGGATGCCCTTCGTCGGGCGTGGGTAGGTTCTCAGGTCATGACGACTGACGAGGAAGCCCGGAGCAAGGTGGCGGAGCTGGTGGAGGCGGCCAAGATCGCGTCGGTGACCACGGTGACCCCGGACGGCCGGCTGGTCAGCCGGCCGCTGGCGGTGCAGCACGGCGGGCCGTTCGACGGGGACCTGTGGTTCTTCACCGCCGACCCGTCCAACAAGACGGCCCAGGTCGAGGCGAACGCCCAGGTGAACGTGGCGTTCCAGGCCGACAACGGGTACGTCTCGATCAGCGGCACGGCTACGGTGTCGCACGACAAAGCCATGATCGACGAACTCTGGAACCGGGGCGCGGAGGCCTGGTTCGAGGGCGGCCAGGACGACCCGAACGTGGCGCTGCTCCAGGTGCGGGCCGAGTCGGCGGAGTACTGGACCATGGACCGGCCGATGGCGGTGACGCTGCTGAAGTACGCCAAGGCCAAGCTGACCGGTGACCGGCCGGACGTGGGGGACAACGAAGCGGTCGACCTCTAGGCCCCGATCGGTAATAAGGCTGGCCTTACTCGGCCGCCCTAGACTGCGCGGGTGGACTTCTGGCGGGGGTGGCCGTTCCCGGCCGCGGTGGCGATGCTCTTCGTCGTGGCCGTGCTCCGCGCCGGGGCGACGTACGCGCTCGGGCGGGCGGCGCAGACCGGCGCCCGGCGGACCCGGATCGCCAAGCTGATGGCCCGGCCCGGCTTCGCCCGGGTGCAGGACCTGGTGGCCCGCTGGGGAGCGCCCGTGGTGACGTTGTCGTTTTTGACCGTGGGCATCCAGACGCTGGTCAACCTGGTCGCCGGGATGACCCAGATGCCGCTCCGTCGCTACGTCCCGGCGCTCGCCGCGGGGTCGATGCTCTGGGGGCTGCTGTACGCCACGGTCGGGTTCGCCGGAGTGACAGCCTGGTGGCAGCTCTACCAGCGCTTCCCCGCGGCCGCGTTGGTGCTGCTGGTGGTGGTCGTACTCGGCGTGACCGCGTACGTCGTACGCCAGGTCCGGCTGCATCGATCGGCCCGGGCCGAGGCGGACGCCCACTAACGTGGGCGCGTGACCGCTGCTCCGTTCGACGCCGAGCTCTGGAAGCCGGTCGAGGGCTTCACGTTCACCGACATCACCTACCACCGCGCGGTCGCCGATCCGGTGGTCCGGATCGCCTTCGACCGGCCGGAGGTGCGCAATGCGTTCCGCCCGCACACCGTGGACGAGCTGTACCGGGCCCTCGACCACGCCCGGCAGAGCAGTGACGTCGGCGCCGTACTGCTGACCGGCAACGGCCCTTCGGCCAAGGACGGCGGCTGGGCGTTCTGTAGCGGCGGCGACCAGCGGATCCGGGGCCGAGCGGGGTATCAGTACGCGGCCGGCGAGACGGCGGAGACGGTGGACCGTGCGGCGCCCAGTGCAGTCGCGGAGGGGTCCGGGGAGGTTGTCCCCCCTTCTGATCAGCTGGGTCGGTTGCACATCCTCGAGGTGCAGCGGCTGATCCGTTTCACGCCCAAGGTGGTGATCGCCCTGGTCAACGGGTGGGCGGCCGGCGGCGGGCACAGCCTGCACGTGATCTGCGACCTCAGCCTGGCCAGCGCCGAGCACGCACGGTTCA
>DASQUF010000254.1:0-7578 GCA_035641435.1 Propionibacteriaceae bacterium
CTCGTCGACGATGATCAGGGTCCGCTCGAACTGGCCCATGTTCTCGGTGTTGATCCGGAAGTAGGCCTGCAGCGGGATCTCCACGTGCACGCCCTTCGGCACGTAGATGAACGAGCCGCCGGACCAGACCGCGGTGTTCAGTGCGGCGAACTTGTTGTCGCCGACCGGGATCACCGTGCCGAAGTACTCCTGGAAGATCTCCGGGTGCTCCTTGAGCGCGGTGTCGGTGTCCAGGAAGATCACACCCTGGCGCTCCAGCTCCTCGTTGATCTTGTGGTAGACCACCTCGGACTCGTACTGCGCCGCCACGCCGGACACCAGACGGGCCTTCTCGGCCTCCGGGATGCCCAGCTTGTCGTAGGTGTTCTTGATGTCGGCGGGCAGGTCGTCCCAAGACGTGGCCTGCTTCTCCGTGGAGCGGACGAAGTACTTGATGTTGTCGAAGTCGATGTCGCCCAGCTCGGCGCCCCAGGCCGGCATCGGCTTGCGGCCGAACAGCTTGTGACCCTTCAGGCGCAGGTCGAGCATCCACTGCGGCTCGCTCTTCAACCGCGAGATGTTGGCCACGATCTCGGGCGTCAGACCGCGCTGCGCGGACGCGCCGGCCACGTCGGAGTCCGACCAGCCCCATTCGTAGCGCCCAAGGGCGGCGAGGTGCTGGTCCTGGGTCTGCCCGGTGCCGACCGGTCGCCCGGCGCCCGAGGCGCGAAGGTCGGAGTTGGCGGTCGGGGTCTGAGTCATCGCGTGAGGTGCCTTTCGGAGGGGGTCTTCACGTGCGGTATGTGGGTGGTGCAAACGCCATCGCCGTGGGCGATGGTGGCCAGCCGTTGAACATGAACGCCGAGCAGCCGAGAGAAAGTCCGGGTCTCCACCTCGCACAGCTGTGGGAACTGCGCGGCGACGTGGGCCACGGGGCAGTGGTGCTGGCACAGCTGCTCGCCGGTGCTGGACGGCAGCGTCGCCGCGACGTACCCGTCGTCGGTGAGCGCTTCGGCCAGGGCCTGCGCCGGCGTGGTGTCGGGTTCCGCCGCCGCCAGCCGCGCTGCGTAACGCTCCTCCACCGCGGCGATCCGCTGCTCGGCGAACCGGGTCACCGCGTCGGGGCCGGCCAGCTCGGCGAGGTAGGTCAGAGTCTGGTTGGCCAGGTCGTCATACGCGGTATAGAAGCCGGCCCGGCCGGCGTCGGTGAGTGCGAAGACCTTCGCCGGGCGGCCGCGTCCACGGGCGCCGTACACCCGCTGCTCTCGAGCCTCGACCTGCCCGCCCGTGAGGAGCGCGTCCAGGTGCCGGCGGATCCCCGCTGGCGTCAGGCCCAGCCGCTCGGCCAGGGCGGCCGCGGTCGACGGGCCGTGCTCCAGCAGGGAGCTCGTGACCCGGTGCCGCGTTGACGCGTCAGCCTCGCCCTGGTGGACGCGCGTGGCGTCGACCTCGGCGCCGACAGGTGCGGTTTTCACAACACTAGTGTGCTCTTATTCGGACGTGCCGATCAAGGAAGGTGAGCCTCAGTTGGCGTGATCCTGCTCGCACCGGGCGATTGTCCTAAGTCGAGGATGTCGTTCGTCTCCTGTATGAAGCCAGGCAGGCTGGCCTTTCCAGGAACGAAGGAGCACCTCATGACCCGCTACGCAGCACTCACCTACACGCGTGACGTCGACTGGTCGGCCCCGGAGCAGGCGGCCGAGATGGTCGAGTACAAGCAGTTCGGCAACGACCATGCCGACTCGATCAGCGGCGGCGAGGTGCTCTACCCCACCGGTACGGCCACCACCATCCGGGTCACCGGCGCGCGAGGCGGCGACGTGGTCACCACGGACGGCCCGTACGCCGAGACCAAGGAGGCCCTCACCGGGTTCTACCTGATCGAGGCCGAGGATCTGGACGAGGCGATCCGGATCGCCTCCGACCTACCGGCGGCCTGGGGCGGGGCGGTCGAGCTCCGTCCGGTCATCCGCCGATGGGCTGACCGGCAGTCGTGAACGCGGAGGATCGGCTCGCCGAGGTGATCCGGGTCGAAGGGGCGCGCTTGCTCGCCACCCTCGTCCGCTCCCTCGGCGACTGGTCCCTGGCCGAGGAGGCGGTACAGGAGGCGGCGATCGCCGCGCTCCGCGACTGGGCCGCGCACGGGCTGCCCGACCACCCGCGGGCCTGGCTGACCGCCACCGCCCGACGCAAAGCCATCGACATCGTGCGGCGCGAACGGATCCGCGGGGTCAAGGAGCAGGCGGGAGCGGAGCTGATGGAGCTGACCCGGCCCGACGATTCGTACGACTCCGTGCTGGACGACGACCTGCTCCGGCTGATCTTCACCTGCTGCCATCCCAGCCTGGCCCCGGAGGCGCGGCTGGCCCTGGCGCTGCGCACGCTCTGCCAGCTGTCGGTGCCCCAGGTAGCCGCGGCGATGCTGACCAGCGAGGCGGCGATGGCCAAGCGGCTGACCCGGACCAAGCAGAAGATCGCTGTGGCCGGGATCGGCTACCGGGTGCCGGCCGACGCCGAGCTGCCCGAGCGGCTGAGTGCGGTCTGCGGCGTGGTGCACGCCCTCTACACGGCTGGTCATGCGCCGCTCACCGGCAGCTCGGTGCTGGACGTCGACCTGTGCCGCGAGGGTCTGCGGCTGGCCCGCGAGCTGCACCGGCTGCTGCCCGACGAGGCGATGCCGGCCGCAGTACTGGCGCTGATCCTGCTCACGGAGGCGCGCCGGCCGGCGCGGACCGACGGGCACGGTGACCCGGTGCTACTGGCTGACCAGGACCGGACCGTCTGGGACCGTACCCTGATCGCCGAGGGCGCCGTCCTGCTGGAGCAGAGCCTGCGGCGCACCGCCGGGGTGGCCGACCCGTACCAGCTGCAGGCCGCCATCGCGTACGAGCACGACCGGGGGCCCTCGTACACCGAGACGGACTGGTCCGCGATCGTTCGGCTCTACGACCTGCTGCTCTCGGTAGCACCGAGCGACCCGGCTGCGCTCGGCCGGGCGGTGGCGCTGGCCGAGCGGGACGGTCCGGAGGCCGGGCTCGCGGTGCTGGCGGACCTACCGGCGGACCAGCGGCGAGACACGGTGCGGAGCGAGCTGCTCGGCCGGCTGGGGCGCTACACCGAAGCCATCGAGGCGGTCAGCGCCGCCCTGGCGGCGGATGCGCCGGCGCCCCAGCGGCGTTACTGGGAGCGGCGACGGACGGAGTGGCGGCTGGCGTCAGGAGTGGCGCCGCCGCCGAGGTGACCGTCTCGTCCAGGGTCAGCATCGGAGAGGTTTCATGATCCATCGGGTCCAACCGCCAGACGAACAGCCCGGTGGCCGAGTCGACCAGGAGCACCGCGAAGCCGAAGGCGGATGCGATCCAGAGCCTGTTGTACCGGCGCAGCATTTCTTGGCCCAGGGCCATCGGGCTGCGCCGGGACTTGGCCTTGGCCGCCGCTGGCGGATGCCATCGAGAATCAACGGCGCGGCGCCGCTGGCCGCACCCGCGGTCTGCGAGGCCAGCTCGCCGCCCCAGCCGAGCAGGCCGAACAGTGCGCTGACACCGACCGCCAGTACCACCCGAAGGCCAGGGCGACCACCGAGCTGAGATACGCCGGACTCCTCGGCTCGGTCGGTGGCTGGTCCCAGGCCGTCGACATGCCCTTCATTGTGACCGACGGTGGCGAGGAGCTGGATGGACGACAATGAGCGGATGCAGCTTCCTGTCATGCCTCCGGTGGCGCCGATGCTGGCCAAGTCGGTACCCGACATCCCGGAGGGCCACCTGTCCTTCGAGCCCAAGTGGGACGGGTTCCGCTCGATCATCTTCCGCGACGGCGACGAGGTGGAGATCGGTTCGCGCAACGAGCGGCCGATGACCCGCTACTTCCCGGAGGTGGTCGAGGCGGTCAAGCGAACCCTGCCGGAGCGCTGCGTGGTCGACGGGGAGATCGTCGTGGTGGTGGGCGACCGGCTGGAGTTCGAGGTGCTGCAGCAGCGCATCCACCCGGCGGCCAGCCGGGTCAAGCTGCTGTCGGAGCAGACGCCGGCCAGCTTCATCGCCTTCGACCTGCTGGCCGTGGACGACACCGACTGGACCGGCCACCCGTTCGAGGACCGGAGGGCGGCCCTGGAGCGGGCCCTGGCCGGCGCTGAGCCCCCGATCCACCTGACCCCCGTGACCCGTGACCACGCGCTGGCCCAGGAGTGGTTCTCCCAGTTCGAGGGCGCCGGGCTGGACGGCGTGGTGGCCAAGCCGCTGCGAGGCAGCTACCAGCCGGACAAGCGGGTGATGTTCAAGATCAAGCACCAGCGGACCGCGGACTGTGTGGTGGCGGGTTACCGGGTGCACAAGAGCGGCCCAGACAGCATCGGCTCGCTGCTGCTGGGCCTGTACACCGATGACGGTGAGCTGGCGTCCGTAGGCGTGATCGGCGCGTTCCCGGCGGCGCGGCGCAAGGAGCTGTTCACCGAGCTGCAGCCGCTGGTCACCACGTTCGAGGACCACCCATGGGCCTGGGCCAAGCAGGAGGAGGGGGCGAGGACGCCGCGCAACTCCGAGTTCAGCCGCTGGAACAACGGCAAGGACCTGTCCTTCGTGCCGCTGCGGCCGGAGCTCGTGGTCGAGGTCCGCTATGAGCACATGGAAGGCGTGCGGTTCCGGCACACCGCGCAGTTCAACCGCTGGCGGCCCGACCGCGACCCGCGCTCCTGCACCTACGAGCAGCTCGAGGAGCCGGTGAAGTTCGACCTGGCCGACATCTTGGGTACGCCAGCCGCGCACGATGCGCGCTGAGTCGGTCGACGCGCCTCCGGCCGGTGCCGGAACGAACCGGGAGCCGCCTGATCGAGCGCTATCACCCCGACGGGTGCTCGGCAACGAGTTCCTGGCCCGGACCGTGCTGGCCTGAGACCTCGACGGCGTCGAGCTGGTCGGGCCTAGCCCGTCGAGAGGCTCCCTGGCTGCGCGTGCAGGACGAACTCGCTCTCCGCCAGCAGCAGCCGATCCCGAAGCCGCTCGAACCGCTGCAGGAACCGGATCAGCCCCGCGTCGTCAAGGTTCCTCAGCCCGCCCTGCTCGACCAGCGTCACCAACTGGTCCAAGCGGGTGACGAGGACCTCCTGAGCTTGCTCGACTGCGTCCGCCCCGTCCCGATCCATGGCGTCAGGCTACTCGAACAGATGTTCGACTGTCCACCCGATGCCGGCCGCCCACCAGAGTCCAGCGAGCCGCCCAACCCAACTACACTGCCCCCGTGCCTGAGCCGGGACCCGCTGCGCTGCTGGTCGAGCAGCTGACCGTGTCATTCGGGCGGCGGCGGGCGCTGGACGGGCTGACCCTGCGGGCCTCTGCGGGAGCCCTGACCGCGGTGCTCGGCCCCAACGGGGCCGGCAAGACCACCCTGCTGCGGTGCTGCACCGGACTGGTCCGACCGCGGAGCGGCAACATCGCGGTCCTCGGTCAGCGCCCCGGGGCACCCGGGCTGGCCGCGCGGATCGGCCTGATGCCGCAGAGCACGGGCGCCTGGTCCGGCATCCGCGCCGGCGAGCTGCTGCAGTACCTGGCCGGCCTCTACGCCAACCCGCACGACGTCGACGCCCTGGTCGAACGCCTCGACCTGCGCGAGTTCGCGCGGACGCCATACCGGCGGCTGTCAGGCGGCCAGCAGCAGTCCGTCAACCTGGCCGCGGCGATCCTGGGGCGCCCGGAGCTGGTGTTCCTCGACGAGCCGACGGCCGGGATGGACCCACATGCCCGCCGGGCGACCTGGCACCTGCTGCGTGAGCTGCGCGCGGCCGGCGTGACTCTGGTGCTGACCACGCACGCCATGGACGAGGCCGAGACCCTGGCCGACGAGGTCTACATCCTCGACGCCGGTCGGGTGGCGGTCGCCGGGACGGTCGCCGAGCTCACCGAGTCGGGCGAGTCACTGGAGTCGGTGTTCCTGAGCCATACCCGGGTGCGGGCCGCCTGATGTCCTCCGCCGCGCTCGACCTCACGCCGGCCCCCGGCGCCGCGCCGGCCTTCCGCCGGGTCGTCCGGCACGCCCTGACCGAGGCCCGACTGCTCGCCCGCAACGGCGAGCAGCTCCTGCTCGCGCTGGTCATTCCGGTCGGCGTCCTGGTGGTCGGGCCGCTGCTCGGCGGACGGCTCGGCGGGCTGGACGCGCTCGCACCGTCGGTGCTGGCGTTGGCCGTCTGGTCCTCGGCTTTCACCTCGGTCGCCATCGCCACCGGGTTCGAGCGGCGCTACGGGGTCCTCGAGCGACTGGCCGCCACGCCGCTGGGCCGCACGGGCCTGATCGCCGGGAAGGCCGGTGCGTTGCTGCTGGTCCTGGCCGGTCAGCTCGTGGTGCTCGTCACGATCGGGCTCCTGCTGGGTTGGCGGCCGGCCTTCACGTCGGTCTCGGCGCTGGTCGCGATCGCGCTGGTCATCCTGGCCGCGGCGGCATTCGTCAGCCTGGCGCTGCTGCTGGCCGGCCGGCTCCGGGCCGAGGTCACCCTCGCCGTGGCCAACCTGGTTTACGTCGTGCTGCTGGTCGGCGGGGCGCTGGTGGTGCCGCTGGACCGCTACCCCGCCGCGGTACAGCCGGTGCTGGCGCTGCTCCCGACCGCCGCCCTCGGCGAGGGCTTGCGGGCCGCCGCGACCGGTCAGGTGCCGCTGACCGCCCTCGCGGTCCTGCTTGTCTGGCTGCTCGCCGCAGCGGCCCTGACCCGGAGGTTGTTCCGATGGACTTGACCCGCCTGGTGCGCAGCCCGCGGGCCCTGCCCCGCTGGGCCGTCGCCTCCCTGGTGGCCAACATCGGCATCGTGGTGACCGGTGGCCTGGTCCGGCTGACCGGCTCCGGCCTGGGCTGCCCGACCTGGCCCCGCTGCACCGACGAGTCCTTCGTGTCTCACCCAGAGCTCGGCCTGCACGGAGCGATCGAGTTCGGCAACCGGATGCTGACCTTCGTGCTCATCGTCATCGCCGTGCTCACCTTCGTCAGCGCGGCGCTGTACCGCGACCCGGACCGACTCACCCGGGGCGGCCGCCGTCGCGACCTGTTCTGGCTGGCCGGCGTCCTGGCGCTCGGCATCCCGGCCCAGGGTGTGGTCGGCGGGGTCACGGTGCTCACCGACCTCAACCCCTACCTGGTCGGTCTGCACCTGCTGCTCTCGATGGTCCTGATCTCACTGGCCGTCTGGCTGGTCCGGCTGAGCCGGCACCTGACCGCCCGATCGGTGTCGCCCGCGTTGGCCGTGTTGCCCTGGGTCACACTGGCCCTGCTGTGGGTGACCGTGGTCATCGGCACGGTGCTCACCGGCAGCGGACCGCACGCCGGGGATGCCGACGTCCCGCGTAACGGGCTGAGCCCGGTGCTCCTGACCCACGTGCATACGGCGGCGGTGTACGCCACCGGCGCCGGCACGCTCGCCTGTGTAGTTCTGCTGCGGAGCCGCGCCGCGCTCCTGCTCCTGGCTGTCGAGGGCGTTCAAGCAGGGATCGGCGCTGCCCAGTACCACCTGGGCCTGCCGATCGGGCTCGTTCTGCTGCACCTGCTGGGCGCCTCGCTGGCCATCGCCGCCGGTACCAACCTGATGCTCTCGGTCCGGTCTCCCCGCCGGGTGGCCGAGCC
>DASQUF010000255.1:0-5153 GCA_035641435.1 Propionibacteriaceae bacterium
CCGCCGCTCCTCGTCGGACAGCAGATCGTTGACCAGCACCCGGCTGCGGTGGTGAGCGTCCCGGGTGAGCAGCCCATCCGCGGCGTAGCCAGGCGCGTCGGCGATGCCGGGCAGCCGGTCCAGCACCGCCGTGGAGACGGCAGCGGAATGCACGTCCACCCGGGCCAGGTACACGATCCGGCCGCGGCTGGCCCGGTCCAGCTCCATCCGGTCCAGCGGTCGCGGGTCGGGCCAGCCGCGCTCGTCCCAGCCCTGCCCGAAGATCACACCCTCCGGCCGGCGGGCCGCGTACGCCGCCAGCCGGTCCAGCACCTCGGTCCGGCTGGCCGCGTCGTGCAGGTCGAGACCGGCGGCGACCAGGCCAGCCTGGACCGCGTGCAGATGGGCATCGACGAACGCCGGAGTGAGCCGCCGACCGCGGAGGTCGACCGCCGGCGCACCACTCGCGTACGCCCGGGCACCGTCGTCGGACCCGACGAACGCGATCGTCCCGCCCTCGACCACCAACGCGGTGGCCCCCGGCGTCTCGGGCGCGAACAGCCGGGCGCCGAACAGCACCAGTGCAGCGCTCAGATCTGCGGCCGGTCCTCGTACGGGATGGACAACACGGTGGTGGTGTGCGTCGACACCTTGCCGTCGGCCCGGATGCGGGCGAGCAGAGCCTCGAGGTCGGACATGGTCGGCACCTGGACCTTGAGCAGGTAGCTCGGCTCCCCCGCCACCGAGTAGCAGGAGATGATCTCCTCGATATGCCGCAGCCGGTCGGGGGCATCGTCGGACTGTGCGGGGTCGAACGGCTTGATCGCGACGAACGCGGTCACCAGCAGGCCCAGCTCGGCGGCGTCCAGCACCGCGGTATAGCCCTTGATCACGCCCCGCTGCTCCAGCCGGCGGACCCGCTGTTGGGCGGCCGAGGTGGACAGCCCGGTCTCCTTGCCGATGTCGGTGTAGGACATCCGACCGTCGCGCGCGAGCAGCGCGAGGATGCGACGGTCGAGCTTCTCCATGTCGACATCGTGCCAGGATCTGCCTGTGGGCTTGCGCAAAATTATGCTTTTGGACACCGCTTCGCTCTATTTTCGGGCGTTCTACGGCGTTCCCGATTCTTTTCGTGCTCCGGACGGAACCCCGGTCAACGCGGTGCGCGGGCTCCTCGACTTCATCAGCCGGCTGGTCTCCACCTACGGGCCCAGCCATCTGGCCTGCTGCTGGGACAACGACTGGCGGCCCCAGTGGCGGGTGGATCTGGTGCCCTCCTACAAGGCGCACCGGGTGGCCAGTCCTGGACAGGTGCAGGTCACCGAAATGGCCAGCTCGGCCGACACCGCGGGCGAGCAGGCGCCCGACGACCTCGCCGTCCAGGTGCCGTTGATCATCGCCACCCTGGAGGCGCTCGGCATCGCGATCGTCGGCAAGAACGGCTACGAGGCGGACGACGTGATCGGCACGCTGGCCGCGACGGCGCCGATGCCGGTCGACGTGGTCACCGGGGACCGCGACCTGTTCCAGGTCGTCGACGACGCCCGGCAGGTTCGGGTGCTCTATATCGCCCGCGGCGTCGGCAAGCACGAGATCGTGGACGACGCGTGGGTGCGGGCCAAGTACGGCGTCCCGGCGGCGGCGTACGTCGACTACGCCACTCTGCGCGGGGACGCCTCCGACGGGCTGCCGGGCGTGGCCGGTATCGGTGAGAAGACCGCCGCCGCACTGCTGACCTCGCACGGCAACCTCGAGGGGATCCTGGCCGAGGCGAGCCGACCGGGCGGCCGGGTCAGTGGCGGCGTCGCCGCCAAGCTGGGGGCGGCGATCGACTACCTGGCTGTGGCCCCTACGGTGGTGGCCGTCGCGCGGGACCTCGACCTCGGCGTGGACTGGGACGACCTGGTCCGGCCGACCGAGCCCGCCCATCCCCGGGTGTTCGCCCGGATCGCCGGGGACCTCGGACTGGGCAGCAGCGCCGACCGAATCGTGGCCGCGCTGGCCGGGAATGGCTGAGTCGAACCCCACTGAGCCGCGTGCGCTGACCGGCTGGTCCGGTCAGCCCTACCGGGTCGCCCTGTCGTCGGCGGCCGCGCCCGAGCCGGTCATCGCCGGCCTCCAGCCCGCCGACCGCCCGGCCGCGCTGTGGGGCGGCTGGTTCGGCGGTGGGGCCCTGCTGCTGCGGCGACCGCTGCGCACCTACGCACCGGCCACCGCGGCCGAGGCGTTCTCCCACCTCGATGACCAGCCGCGCCTGATCGGGTCGCCGCCCGAGCTCGTCGGCGGTGGCTGGGTCGCGACGCTGGGCTACGCGTCGGGCTCGACCGCCCTGGCGTTCTACGACTCGCTGCTCCGCTGGAGGGAGGCGGACGGCTGGGTGTTCGAGTCCCTCGGACTACGCGGCCGCGAGGCCGCCGATGCCGCGGCCCTGGACTACTGGGGACGCCTGCTCGCCGCTCCGGCCCACGCGTCGGCCCGACGGCGGCCGGAACCGGTCTTCACCACCAGGAGCAACGCAGGGGCGGCTCGAACCGAGTACCTCGGGGCGGTCGAGGAAGTGATCGGGCGGATTCACCGCGGGGACTTCTACCAGCTCAACCTCTGCCTGCGACTGCATGCCGCGTCGGCCGAACCGGTTTCCGCCCTCTTCGCGCGGACCGCCGCCGAGCTGCGGCCCACCTACGCCGCTCTGGTCAGCGGGCCGGCGATGAGGATGGTGGCCAGCCTCAGCCCGGAGCTGTTCCTGCGGGTGCGGGGCCGGCAGGTGACCACCTCGCCGATCAAGGGCACGGCTCCGCGGACCCCAACCGGCGCGGCCTCCCTGCGCGCCTCGGCCAAGGACGCGGCCGAGAACGTGATGATCGTCGACCTGATGCGCAACGACCTGTCCCGGGTCTGCCGGCCGGGGACGGTCACGGTCGACGACCTCCTCGACGTGCAGCCGCATCCCGGCGTGTGGCACCTGGTCTCGACGGTGCACGGTGAGCTGGCCGACGGCGTCAGGACGGCTGACCTCCTACGGGCGACCTTCCCACCCGGGTCGGTCACCGGAGCGCCCAAACGGGCGGCGGTGCAGGCAATCGCCGAGCTGGAGCCCGAGCCGCGCGGCGCGTACACCGGATCCCTTGGGCTGGTCTCCCCCGTCGCCGGCACCGACCTGAACGTGCTCATCCGCACCTTCGAGATCGAGAGGGACCGGCTGCAGCTCGGGGTGGGCGGCGGCATCACGGCGGACAGCGTGCCGATCCGGGAGTGGTACGAGTGCCTGCACAAGGCGGCGCCGCTGGTGGACGCCGTGGGCGGCCGGCTGGCCCCGGCCGTGTCCGACGAGCCCGAGCCGCCGGATCCGGACCTGCTCACGGCCGGGGTGTTCGAGACGGTACTGGTCGCCTACGGAGAACCGGTCCGGCTGGCCGGTCACCTGGCCCGGCTCGACCGCTCCGCCCGGGAACTCTACGGCCGCGGCCTGCCCGCCGACCTGCCCGTCCGGGCGACCGCCCACCTGGCGGAGCTCGACCCGGTGCCGCGCCGGGCCCTGCGCGTCACCGTGCGGCCGCACTCGGGCGGGCTGACCGTCGAGCTGCACAGCCGTCGGCTCGGCCCGCGGCTACCCAGCAGCACCCTCATCCTCGGCACCCGCCCGGACCGTTCCTGGCGGCACAAGTGGATCGACCGGGTCGCGCTGGACCAGGCCGCCCGCGAGACCGCGCCGGCGTTCCCCTACTTCGCCGCCGCCGGATCGGTGACCGAGACCGACCGCGGCAACCTGTTCTGGCTCGACGCGACCGGGCAGTGGTGTACGCCGCCGCTGGACGAGCAGGTGCTGCCCGGGGTCACCCGACGGGAGGTGCTTGACCTGCTGGCCGAGGACCAGACGCCGATCGCCATCCGCCGCGCCACCCCGGCCGAGCTGCGGCAGGCGGCCGGGGCGTTCTGGACCAGCAGCCTCAGCGGCGCCGTCGCCGTCTCGGCCGTGGACGGGATACCGCTGCCGGACCGGTCCGCGTACACCGTCGAGCTCAGTGAGCGGCTGGGCGTCGGCCGATAGGGTCACCGAGATGGCTGGGTTGACCGGGGGACGACGGCCATCGGCACGCCCGGCGGGTAGCGCAGCACCACCGGGGCAGGAGCTGGACCAGTCGGTCGTGGTCGGGGTCACGATTGACCTGTTCATCGCCGAGCAGCTACTCCGCCGGCGGACGGGCTCGGTCGACTGATCAGAAGGGGAACAGGCCGGTGCCGGTGGGGTTCCACACCGCCCGGGCGCCCAGGTCGCCCACCCTGGCGACCCAGATGAAGGCGACCGCGCCCACCGCCGCCATAGCGACCACCAGCAGGATCCGCACCGGCAAGACCGGCTTCTGCGCCGTCACGGTTCCGTCGGCGGCGCGGACGGTCCGGACCAAGAACACGTTGAGCAGGGCGACCGCCGAGAACCCGAGCATGATGTAGAACAGCTGGTCGGCCAGCACTGCGTGCTGGTCGATCAGGTCACCGACCGGATTGCCCCCCGTGATGCCGAGTGAGGCCTGGAGCGCCTCTCCGCTCTCCTCGGCGACCCAGGTTGCTCCGGTGGAACCAAGTACGGTCACGATCAGCGGCCACCGGGCCCACTCCCGGGTCCTGGGGAACGCGAACAGCAGCGTCAGCAGCAGGGCGAGCGGGATCCCGAGGACGGGGATGTGGATGACCAGCGGGTGCAGGGGCATGTCGCCGATCTGATCGAACACCGGGTTCTCCTCACTCCTGGGCGGCCGTCACCCCTACAGACGACGCTGACCGCGAAATCGTTCGCGACCAGGGGTCACGCTAGGGCGTAGCTCTTGACTCCGGAGGGCAGACACGCGCTAAGCCACGGCCTGGCCCGCCACCCGCAGGTCAGCCACCAGTCCCGCGTACGCCGCGTCCCGTTCGGCCTCGTCCACCCGCAGGATCGAGGACGGATGGACAGTGGCAAGCACCCGGCGTACGCCGACCGGCGTCTCGTGCTCCAGCACCTTGCCGCGCTGTTGGGTGACGCGGAAGCTGGACCCGAGCAGCGCCTTGGCCGCGGTGGATCCGAGGCAGACGATCAGCTTGGGGTCGACCAGGGTCAGCTCCGCCTCGAGCCAGGGGCGGCAGGCCTTGATGTGGGACATCTGCGGGGTGGCGTGTATCCGCCGCTTGCCCCGCTC
>DASQUF010000256.1:0-11394 GCA_035641435.1 Propionibacteriaceae bacterium
GGACGCACCGCCGGTGACCAGGACGACGTCATCGCCCCCGAGCCTCACGACTTCGATCCGGCAGCGCCGGCGCCCGAGCCCCCGGCCGGGGCCCGCAGCAGCTGCCGGCCGATGACCAGCCGCTGGATCTGGTTGGTCCCCTCGAAGATCTGGGTCACCTTGGCCTCCCTCATGTAGCGCTCGGCCGGGAAGTCCCGGGTGTACCCGTAGCCGCCCAGCACCTGCACCGCGTCCGACGTCACCTTCATCGCCGCGTCCGTGGCCACCATCTTCGCCACCGCCGCGTCGCGCGTGAAGGGTCGGCCGGCGTCCCGCTTGCGGGCGGCGTGCAGATAGCAGGCCCGCGCGGTGTCCACCGCCGCCGCCATCTCGGCCAGCAGGAACTGCAGCCCCTGGAGCTCCGCGATCGGCCGGCCGAACTGTACCCGCTCCTTGGCGTAGCCCACGGCCAGGTCCAGCGCCGCCTGGGCCAGCCCGGTCGCGCATGCGGCGATGCCCAGCCGCCCGGAGTCCAGCGCGGCCAGGGCGATCTTCATGCCCTGGCCCTCGGCGCCGATCAGCTGCTTGTCGTCGACGTGCACCGCGTCCAGGTAGAGGGCGGTGGTCGGTGACGCGGTCAGCCCCATCTTGTGCTCGGGGGCGCCGAAGCTCAGCCCCGGCGCGGGCGCCGGCAGGTGGAAGCAGCTGATCCCGCCCGTGCCCTCGCCGGTGCGTACGAAAGTGGTGTAGAAGTCGGCCACGCCACCGTGGCTGATCCAGGCCTTCGCCCCGCTCAGGTCGTAGCCCTCGGCGGCCCGCTTCGCCCGGCTGGTCATGCCGGCGATGTCCGACCCGGCCTGGGCCTCGGACAGGGCGTACGCCCCCAGCCGCTGCCCGCCGAGCATCTCCGGGAGGTAGGCCGTGCGCTGGGCCGCGGTGCCGTACGCGAAGAGGGGGTAGCTCGACATGACGTGGACCGACACCGCGAGCCCGACGGTCGTCCAGGCCGAGGCGATCTCCTCCAGCGCCTGCAGGTAGACCTCGTACGGCTGGCCGGACCCGCCGTACTCCTCCGGGTAGGGCAGCCCCAGCAGACCGATCTCACCAAGCATCCGCACCCGCTCGCGCGGGAACTCCCCGGCGGCCTCGGCCGCGGCGGCGTGCGGGGCCAGCTCGCTCGCCGCGATCTCGCGAACCAGTTCGATCAGCTCAGCCGCCTCCTCGGTGGGCAGCAGGCGATCGACCGTCATCTCCCTCCGTTCCCGGGCGTTGTCTTGGCGATCCCTGGTACTGAGCAGAGTACCCTAGTACCGCTATGGTTGCCGTTTTCCCTGAGCCCCGGCTGACCAGCCGGCAGAGCCACCTGCGTGACGCCCTGGTGGAGATGGTGCTCGCCCAGGGGTTCAGCCGGCTGACCATGGACCAGGTCGCCGCGACCCTGAACTGCTCCAAGCGCACCCTGTACGCGCTGGCCGCGAGCAAGGAGCAGCTCGCCGTGCTGGCGGTGCGGCACTTTTTCCGAGGGGCCACCGAGCAGGTGGAGGCGGCCATCGCCGCGACACGGAGCCCGGCCCGCCGGGTGACCCGCTATCTGGAGGCCGTGGCCGAGGCGCTGCGGCCGGCCTCGCGGGTCTTCCGGAACGACGTGGCCCACTTCGCCCCGACGGCGGAGATCTACGAGCAGAACACCATCGCCGCGGCCCGGCGGGTCCGCGAGCTGATCGACGAGGGCACCCGGGCCGGGGCGTTCCGGCAGGTTCCCGCCGGGTTCGTGGGGGAGGTGGTGACCGCCACCATGCGGCGGATCACCAGCGGAGAGATCACCGCAGCAACCGGCTTGAGCGACGCCGAGGCGTACGCGGAGCTGGCCCGGCTGGTCGTGGCGGCAATCCGCCGTTGACCGTCGAACCACCCGACGAAGGAGGGCTTGGTTCGACGGACCCAAGGGACGCGAGCGCTCGTGCTCTCCACGGTCTTCGTCGCGAAGCGACTGTAGCCATATCCTGCCCGAGTGGAAGAAGATCTACAGCAGCTCGGCGAAGAGCTGATCAGCACCGCGGCCCGGATGGTGCGCTGGGCGCCTAAGGAGCACGGCTTCCACATCAGCCTAGCCGCTGCCCGACTGCTGGCTCGGCTGTACGACAACGGCCCGACTCGGATCAGTGACCTGGCCACGGTGGAACGCTGCTCCCAGCCGACCATCACCAACCACGTGAAGCGGCTGGAGGCCGCCTCGCTGGTGTCCCGCGGGGTCGACCCGAACGACGGCCGAGTCTGCATCATCACCCTGACCGAGCCGGGTCTGGCCGAGCTGGTCCGGATGCGGGAGACGATCGGCGCCGGCCTCGAGCCCTACCTGGCCCGGCTGAGCCAGGTCGACCGGCAGTGCCTGCAGGACGGCATCGCGGTGATGCAGCGCCTTATGACGATCGAGGAACCGACCCCGTGACCTTCCGCCTCTACGACACCGCCACCCGTGCGGTCCGCGACTTCGAGCCCGTGGTGCCGGGCGAGGTGTCGATCTACCACTGCGGGCTGACGGTCCAGGCCGCCCCGCACCTCGGCCACATCCGCAAGGAGGTCGTCTTCGACGTCCTGCGCCGCTGGCTGACCTGGTCCGGTTACACGGTCACCGTCATCGCCAACGTCACCGACATCGACGACAAGATCCTGGCCAAGTCCGCCGCCGAGGGTGTGCCGTGGTACGCCCACGCCTACCGCTACGAGCGCGAGCTGCACGCGGCGTACGCCGCCCTGGGTTGCGTCCCGCCCACCTACGAGCCGCGCGCCACGGGACACGTGCCCGAGATGCTGGAGCTCATCGAGGTGCTGATGGAGCGCGGGCACGCGTACGCCGCTCCGGACGGGTCGGGCGACGTCTACTTCGACGTCAAGTCCTGGCCGGCGTACGGGTCGCTGTCCAACCAGCGCATCGACGACATGGAGCCCGCCGGCGACGCCGACCCGCGTGGCAAGCGAGACCCGCGGGACTTCGCACTGTGGAAGGGGCACAAGCCGGAGGAGCCGCGGACCGCGAGCTGGCCGACCCCGTGGGGCCGCGGCCGGCCCGGCTGGCACCTGGAGTGCTCGGCGATGGCCGGGAAGTACCTCGGCGACGAGTTCGACATCCACGGCGGCGGGCTGGACCTGCGCTTCCCGCACCACGAGAACGAGCTGGCCCAGTCGACGGCGGCCGGAAGTGCGTTCGCCCGGTTCTGGATGCACAACGCGCTGCTCACCGCGGCCGGGGAGAAGATGAGCAAGTCCCTGGGCAACGGGGCGCTTGTGTCCGAGGTGACGAAGCGGTTCCCGGCCCGCGCGGTCCGGCTCTACCTGACCCAGCCGCACTACCGCTCGACGGTGGAGTACTCCGACGACGCGATCGCCGAGGCGGCTGCGGCGCTAGCCCGGATCGACAACTTCGTGGAGCGGGCGACCGAGCTGGTCGGAACTCCGGCTTTCTCGGGGGGGTCAGAGTGGGTCGTTCCCACCTCCAGAACATGCGCGGAGGCCGCCGTGCCCGAGGCGTTCGTGACCGCGATGGACGACGACCTGGGGACGCCGGCCGCGGTCGCCGTGCTGCACGCGGTTGTCCGGGACGGCAACATCGCCCTCGATGCGGGCGACCGGGACCGCGTCCGCGACCGGCTGGCCGAGGTCACCGGGATGCTGAACGTGCTCGGGCTCAACGCCGACAGCCCGTACTGGGCGGCCTCCGGCACCGACCAGCAGCTCGGAGCGGTGGTCGACGGACTGGTCACGGCGCTGCTGGCCCAGCGGGCCGAGGCCCGCGGCCGGCGGGACTTCGCTGCCGCGGACGCCATTCGCAAGGCGCTCGCCGACCTGGGGGTGGAGGTCTCCGACACCGCGGCCGGGCCCCGCTGGTCCCTATCCGGGACGGGGGCCTGACGTGCCGGGGAACAGCCAGCGCAAGGGTGCCGTCCGGCGTAAGGGCAAGGGCAACACCGCCGGCTCGGGCGGTCGGGTCCGCCGGGGCCTGGAGGGCCGGGGTCCCACGCCCAAGGCGGAGGACCGGCCCTACCATGCAGCGCACAAGGCCAAAAAGGCCACCGCGCGATCGCGGTCGGCGGCTCCGGCTACTTCACGGACCGGGCGGCCGGGTTCCGGGCCGGAGTGGGTGGCCGGCCGCAACGCCGTCCTGGAGGCGATGACCGCCGAGATCCCGGTCAAGGCGGCCTACATCGCCGAGGGGGCCGAACGGGACGACCGGTTGCGGGACATCCTCAAGCTGGCGGCCGACCGCGGCACCGGGTTGCTCGAGGTGACCCGGGCCGAGCTGGACCGGCTGACCGGCGGAGCGGTGCACCAGGGCGTGGCCCTGCAGCTGCCGGCCTACGCGTACGCCCACCCGGACGACCTGCTGGCCGACGCCCTGGCCGGGGACACCGAACCCCTGATCGTGGCCCTGGACGGCGTGATGGACCCGCGCAACCTGGGGGCGATCGTCCGCTCGGCGGCCGCCTTCGGCGCCTTCGGCGTCCTCATCCCGGAGCGCCGGGCCGCCGGGATGACGGCCGCGGCCTGGAAGACCTCGGCTGGGGCGGCGGCGCGGCTGCCGATCGCCCGGGCCACCAACCTCAACCGCACGCTGCGCGCGTATGCGGACGCCGGGTTCGCCCTGGTCGGGCTGGACGGCGAGGCCGAGGGGACCATCGACCGGGTCCGCGAGGCGTCCGGGCCGCTGGTGCTGATCGTGGGCAGCGAGGACACCGGCCTGTCCCGGCTGGTCCGGGAGGCCTGCGACACGGTGGCGGCCATCCCGATCAGCTCACGTGTGGAGTCCCTGAACGCCGGCGTGGCCGCGGGGATCGCCCTCTACGAGATCGGGCGGCGGCGCGCTGTCGCGTCCTGAGCTTGCCGAAGGGCCGGCTACCGCGCCCTTCGACAGGCTCAGGGCGCATTGACTCAGACCGGGCGCTTCACCCGGCGGCGGGCCGCGGGCGCGCTGGCCGGCGGCACCACCGGACCGATGTCCCCGTCGGGAGCCTCGTCCAGGTCGACCATCACCGGGGCGTGGTCGCTCGGGCCGCTGCCCTTGCGGGCCAGCCGGTCGACCCAGGCGGCGGCGACCCGGTCGGCGACCGCCGGTCCGGCCAGCACCAGGTCGATCCGCATCCCGAGGTCCTGGTGGAACATCCCGGCCCGGTAGTCCCAGTAGGTGAACACCCGCTCGCGGTCCGGCCACCGCCGCCGCACCACGTCGACCAGCCCCAACGCCTCCAGCTCGCGCAGTGCATCGCGCTCCGGCACCGTGACGTGGGTCGACCCGATATACGCGTCCGGGTCGTAGACGTCGGCGTCGGCCGGAGCGATGTTCATGTCCCCGCAGACCACCGACCTCGCCACGTCCCCGGCCGCCACGGCGTCCCGGAGCTTGTCCAGCCAGCGCAGTTTGTAGGCGTAGTGCGGGTCGTCGGGCGTGCGGCCGTTCGGGACATACACCGAAGTCACTCGCAGCCCGCCGCAGGTCGCGGTCAGCGCCCGGGCCTCGGGCTCAGCCGTGTCGTCGGGATAGCGCGGTGCGTCCGGGAACCCCCGTACGACGTCCTCCAACCCGACCCGGGACAGCAGGGCCACCCCGTTCCACCGGCCCTGGCCGAAGTGCGCGACCTCGTACCCCCGCTCGGCCAGCGCGGCGTCGAACTGCGCGGCGAACTCGGCGTCGGACAGCTTGGTCTCCTGCAGGCAGGCCACATCCGGCGCCCGCTGGTCCAACCAGGGCAGGAACCGGGGCTCCCGGACCTTGGCGGAGTTGACGTTCCAGGTGGCGAGCCGCATCCATTCTTCCTACACGACGACGGTGACGATCCGGCCGGGCACCACGATCACCCGCTTGGGCTCGCGTCCGTCCAGGCTCTGCGCCACCCGGTCCAGAGCGGCCGCCTCGATCGCCGCGGCCTCGGCATCGGCCGGCACCTCGATCTTGCCGCGCAGCTTGCCGTTGACCTGCACCGGGTACAGCACCGTCTCGGCCACCATTCGCGCCGGGTCGGCCACGGGGAACGGGTGGTAGGCCAGGGACTCGGTGTGCCCCAGCCGGGACCACAGCTCCTCGGCCATGTGCGGCACCAGCGGCGCGGCCAGCAGCACCATCGGCTCGACCAGGCTCCGCGGCAGCGGGCCGGACGCGGCCAGCGCGGTCAGCCGGTTGTTCAGCTCGGTCAGCCGGGCCACCGCGGTGTTGAACCGCAGGGCGGTGTAGTCCGCCGTCACCCGGTCGATGGTGCGGTGCAGCACGCTCAGCGTCTCGGCGTCCACCGAGCGGTCGGCTGCCCCGTCGCGCTCCTCGTCCAGCGTCGGCTGGTCCCCGACCAGCAGCTCGCCGGTCTTCTCGTCCACCACCAGCCGCCACATCCGCTGCAGGAACCGCTGGGACCCGACCACGGCCCGGGTCTCCCACGGCCGGTCGGCGTCCAGCGGCCCGGTGCTCATCTCGTACAGCCGGAAGGTGTCGGCGCCGTACTGCTCGAAGATCTCGTCGGGGGTGACGACATTCTTCAGGCTCTTGCCCATCTTCCCGGCCTCGCGCCGCACCGGCTGGCCCTGCCAGGTGTAGCCGCCCTTGCCGTCGTCGACCACCTCGGCCGCCGGAACGACGAAGCCCCGGTCGTCCCGGTACGCGTACGCCTGCACGTAGCCCTGGTTGAACAGCCGCCGGAACGGCTCGGCGCTGGACACCTCGCCCAGGTCGTACAGCACCTTGTGCCAGAACCGCGCGTACAGCAGGTGCAGCACCGCGTGCTCAACTCCGCCGACGTACAGGTCGACCCCGCCCGGGTCGCCGGTACTGCCGTCGCCGCCGTCGCGCGGTCCCATCCAGTAGCGCTCCACCTCCCGGTCGACGAACCGTTCGGTGTTGGCCGGGTCGGTGTAGCGGATCTCGTACCAGCAGGACCCCGCCCAGTTCGGCATGGTGTTCAGGTCGCGCCGGTAGGGACGTACGCCGTCGCCCAGGTCCAGCTCGACTTCGGCCCAGTCGGCTGCCCGGCCCAGCGGCGGTTCGGGCTGACTGTCGGCGTCCTCGGGGTCGAAGGTGTGCGGTGAGTAGTCGTCGGTCTCCGGCAGCTCCAGCGGCAGCATCGACTCCGGCAGCGCGACCGACCGACCGGTCTCGTCGTACACGATCGGGAACGGCTCGCCCCAGTAGCGCTGCCGGCTGAACAGCCAGTCCCGCAGCTTGTAGATCACCGTGCCCCGGCCTCGACCGGTGCTCTCCAGCCAGTCGGTGATCCGCACCTTGGCGTGCTCGACCGCCAGCCCGTTCAGGCTGACGTCGTCGTTCGCGGAGTTGATCGCCGGGCCTTCGCCGACGAACGCCTCGCCGTCGAACCCGACCGGCGGCGCCACGGTGCGCACCACGGGCAGCCCGTAGCGGTGGGCGAAGTCCCAGTCCCGCTGGTCCTGGCCGGGCACGGCCATGATCGCGCCGGTGCCGTAGCCCATCAGCACGTAGTCGGCCACGAACACCGGGATCGGCTGGCCGGTCGCCGGGTTGGTCGCGTAGGCACCGGTGAACACGCCGTCCTTGGTCCGGTCCTCCGCGGTCCGGTCCGCGTCGGTGACGCTGGCCGCCTGCTCCCGGTAAGCGGCCAGGGCCGCCGCCGGGGTCTCGTGTCCGCCGGTCCACTCCTCGGAGGTGTCCTCCGGCCAGGCCTCCGGGGCCAGCACATCGGCCAGCGGATGTTCCGGCGCCAGCACCATGAACGTGGCACCGAACAGGGTGTCTGGCCGGGTGGTGAAGACACTCACCGGCTGCTCGGACTCGGTCGGGAAGGCGATCGTGGCGCCGACCGAGCGGCCGATCCAGTTGCGCTGCATGGTCTTGATCGACTCGGGCCAGTCCATCCGGTCCAGGTCGTCCAGCAGGCGGTCGGCGTACGCGGTGATCCGCATCTTCCACTGGGTCAGGGTGCGGGTGAAGACGGGGAAGTTCCCGCGCTCGCTGCGCCGGTCGGCGGTGACCTCCTCGTTGGCCAGTACGGTGCCCAGGCCAGGGCACCAGTTGACCGGCGCCTCGTCGCGGTAGGCCAGCCGGAACCCGTCGACGACCTCGCGGTGCTCGACCTCGCTCAGCTCGGTCCACGGTCGGCCGTCGGGGGTCGGCCGGGTGCCGGCCGCCAGCTCGGCAACCAGCTCGGTGATCGGCCGCGCCCGTCGCTGGTCCGGGTCGAACCAGGAGTTGAAGATCTTCAGGAAGATCCACTGGGTCCAGCGGTAGAACCCGGGATCGGTGGTGGCGACGCTGCGCCGCTCGTCGTGGGCCAGGCCCAGCCGGCGCAGCTGGGCGCGGTAGGTCTCGATGTTGCGCTCGGTCGTGATCCGCGGGTGCTGGCCCGTCTGCACCGCGTACTGCTCGGCGGGCAGCCCGAAGGCGTCGAAACCCATCGCGTGCAGCACGTTGTGCCCGGTCATCCTCAGGAACCGGGCGTGGGTGTCGGTGCCGATGAACCCCAGCGGATGGCCGACATGCAGCCCGGCGCCGGACGGGTAGGGAAACATGTCCAGCACGTACACCTTGGCCCTCGCGGCCAGCCCCTCCGTTGTCGCTCCCTCACCGGCCGGGCCGTCCAGCGAGCCGCTCGGGTTGGGGGTGTGGAAGGTCCCGTCGGCCGCCCAACGGCCCTGCCAGCGCTCCTCGATCTCTCCTGCCAGCGCGGCGGTGTAGCGGTGCGGAGGAATCTCCGCCGGCTCGTCGGTGCTCATCTGTTCCTCAAGGGCTCGGTGGGTAGACATGAAAAAACCCCTCGCACAGGAGGGGTCGCCGCGCCGGGAGCGGAAACGCTCTCAGTGCGGCGAGGCAAGGAGAAGTCGTGCAATACCCACGGGCAAACTATACCGCTCCGTGACCTGCCTCGGCGACGGTAAAGTTCGTCCGGTGACCGACACTCTCACCCCGTCCGACTCCACCGTGGACTACAGCGCGACCGCATCGGAGGCCTACCGCGCGGCGCTGGCGGTGATCGAGCAAGTCGAACCCCGGATCGCCGACGCCACCCGCGCCGAGCTCGCCGACCAGCGGTCGTCGCTCAAGCTGATCGCGTCGGAGAACTACGCCTCCCCCGCTGTGCTGCTGACCATGGGCACCTGGCTGTCCGACAAGTACGCCGAGGGCACTGTCGGGCACCGCTTCTACGCCGGCTGCCAGAACATCGACACCGTGGAGGCGCTGGCCGCGGAGCACGCCCGTGAGCTGTTCGGGGCCGAGTACGCGTACGCGCAGCCGCACTCCGGCATCGACGCCAACCTGGTCGCCTTCTGGTCCATCCTCGCCCAGCGGATCGAGGGACCGGCGCTGGCCGAGCACGGCGGCGTGAAGAGCGTCAACGACCTGACCGAGGACGAGTGGGAGACGCTGCGGCGCAAGTTCGGCAACCAGCGGGCGCTGGGCATGTCGCTGGATGCGGGCGGCCACCTGACCCACGGCTTCCGGCCCAACATCTCGGGCAAGATGTTCCACCAGCGCTCCTACGGCACCGACCCGACGACCCAGCTGATCGACTACGACCAGGTGCGCTGGATCGCCCGGGAGTTCCGGCCGCTGGTGCTGATCGCCGGGTACTCCGCCTACCCGCGCCGGATCAACTTTGCCAAGATGCGGGAGATCGCGGACGAGGTTGGGGCGACCTTCATGGTCGACATGGCCCACTTCGCCGGTCTGGTCGCGGGCAAGGTCTTCACCGGGGACGAGGACCCGGTGCCGCACGCCCATCTCGTCACCAGCACCACCCACAAGTCGCTCCGCGGCCCGCGCGGCGGGCTGGTGCTGGCCACGAAGGAGTTCGCCGACTCCGTCGACCGCGGATGCCCGATGGTGCTGGGCGGCCCGCTCGGTCACGTCATGGCGGCCAAGGCCGTCGCGCTCGCCGAGGCCCGGACCGAGTCCTTCCGTACCTACGCCCAGGCCGTCGCCGACAACGCCCAGGTGCTCGCCGACGGGCTGATCCGCCGCGGCGCCCGGCTGGTCACGGGCGGCACCGACAACCACCTCGTGCTGATCGACGTCTCCAGCTTCGGCCTGACCGGTCGGCAGGCGGAGTCGGCACTGCTGGACGCCGGCATCGTCACAAATCGCAACGCGGTCCCGTCCGACCCCAACGGGGCCTGGTACACCTCCGGCGTCCGGATCGGCACCCCGGCGCTGACCACCCGCGGCTTCGGGCCGGACGAGTTCGACCAGGTCGCCGACCTGATCGTCAACGTGGTGCGCAACACCACGCCGGCCACCACGTCCAGCGGCCAGCCGGGCAAGGCGAAGTACGTGCTGGCTGACGGGGTGGCGGCCGCCACGAAGGCCGCAACTGCGGAGTTGCTTTCTGAGAATCCCTTGTACCCTGGCCTGACGCTCTAAGCCACCTCATCGGTGGGCCACCGACCGCCGCGCACCCAGGGGCCGCCCATGGAACCCACCACCGTGACGTCGATCGTGATGATCGTCTTTGCCATCGGCATGATCATCGTGGGATTGCGGAACCTCTTCGGGGCCTGGGAGCCCATCGTCCGGCGGACGCCGGTGTCGGAGGAGGAGGCGAAGATCCAAGCCGCCGTCCGCGACATGCGCCGGGCCATCGCCGAGTACGAACGGCGCCAGCGCTCGCCCTAGGGGCCGGTCACCAGCCTTCGCCAGTCTGCTGCGCATGGCTGCGTGCTGTGTTGTGCGGGCCACGGAGGAAGTTCCCGCCGGCGGTCGGCGCTGGCGCTCGCATCACCGCCGCCCGAAGACCATGCAACGGGCTAGCGCAAGATCGACTCGAACTCGGCCCTAGGCAACGGACCAGGACCGGCAGGCCCTTCCTCGACGTCGGCAAGGAAGGCCTCGACGCGGGACCGGAGAGCGGCATCCGTCAGCACCTCATCCACCGTGCTGAGCAGGTTGTCGATCCGATAGAACGCGCTGGCCGCCTCCGCGTCTCCCTCCATGCCCATGGCGAGTAGGGCACGTCCCGGATCCTTCCGACGCATCATGGGCCCCCCAGCCAGTCCGGCGCGCAACCCCTCGATCATGGCCTCGTCGACCTGCACCTGCGCCGCGTAGCGCGGGCCGAGCACCCGATCGGTCCACTCCTCGACGCCGCGGACCAACTCGGCGTTGTTGTGGCCGATCAGGTCGGCTCGATGGGCGAGGGCCTGCGCCTGCCAGAAGCCGAGCGCAACGCCTTGGCCGAAGGTGGCGTTGGTGTAGAGGCTCGCGTCACCCACCAGCAGATATCCCTCCACGGTCGGCCGACCTCTGTTCAGCAGAGATCGCCGCCGGTTGGCCAGGCCGCCCATCAGTTGAACATCGGTGATCGGGGTCCCGACGGCAGCCCAGGCCTGCATGCCGGGCATCGCCGCCATCACCCGATCGAAGGCGCCGCTGTCTCGAAAGGCCGGCCGGTACGGGTCGGCTTTCGAGAG